>NZ_SFBZ01000158.1:0-10561 GCF_007095495.1 Microcystis sp. M_QC_C_20170808_M9Col
ACTCTGTGTAAGACAGTACATGGTTTTTTAACTGTGGTATGCGACGGTGGTGGAAGCAGAAACTTAAATCGTGAGGTTTAGGAATCGCCGCACTTTTAGGGCGGCGAGGATGTCAAGATCCTTGCATGGCGCGGATTAATTCGGCAGCCACTTCTGGACGGGAGAATTCCGGAGGTGGTAATTCTCCTTTGCGCAGCAGTTCCCGGACTTTTGTTCCCGAAAGGTGTATTCTTTCTTCCGGTAAACTGGGGCTAGTTTTGGTGGTTGCCATTCCCGAAGTGCGGGTACAGTAGAAAGCGTGTTCAAACTTCATCGGCACGATTCCCAATTCCCCCGGCTCGAACTCATCAAAGATATACTGAGCATCGTAGGTTCCGTAGTAGTCGCCGACTCCGGCATGGTCACGACCGACGATAAAATGGGTACAACCGTAGTTTTTACGGATAATAGCGTGGAAAATTGCTTCCCGGGGGCCGGCGTAACGCATAGCTGAGGGGTTGATAGCCAGAATAACGCGATCTTGGGGAAAGTATTTATCCATCATGATCTCATAGCAACGCATCCGCACATCGGCCGGTACATCATCGCTTTTGGTAGCGCCGACAAGAGGATGCAAGAATAAACCATCTACCACTTCTAGGGCGCATTTTTGAATATATTCGTGGGCCCGGTGGATGGGATTACGGGTTTGGAAACCGACAATCGTTTTCCAAGCTTTTTCGTGGAACATTTTGCGCGATTGCAGAGGATCGATCTGATATTTGGGAAACTGGGGATGAGGATCGCGCTGAAGTAACCATATTGGACCTGCGAGGTTAATTTCTCCCTGTTCGTAGAGGACTTTTACCCCGGGATGTTTCTGGTCGTCGGTACGATAGACGTTAACTGCTTCGTGGGCTTTATTATAACGGTATTTTTGGGTTAGTTCTAGGACTCCGACAAAGTTGCCTTCGCTGTCATCTAAACGAATCCAGTTGCCTTCTTTGAGGGGATCCGCCACTTCTTCCCTAACGGAAAGAGTCACGGGAATTGCCCAGGGTAAACCATTGATTAGACGCATATCATCGACGACTTTTTCGTAGTCGTCCTGTTCCATAAAGCCTTTGAGGGGACTGAAACCACCAATAGCAATCATAACTAAATCCGAGAGCGCTCGTTCATCTAAGGAAACTCGCGGTAGTTTTTCAGCTAGGGCCAGAAATTCGGCTTTTTCGGCAGCGGTAGCAATACGATTAATTAATTGCCCACCGTGGGGCGCGATTCCTTCGGTCAGTACAGTCATAAAAATTTCTTTACATTGTCACGGTTTATCCTATCAGAAGTTGGCTAACCCTTAATCAAGGGGTTGGGACTAGCGATGATTTTCCAGTCGGAACAGTTTACAATAAGATTTGTAAAGAATTATCAATAATTATGAGCGAAAAAGTTGTCCTGATTGTCGGTGCTACGGGGGGTATCGGTGCCACTTTAGCGCGTAAACTAGCTGTTAATGGTCATAAACTCGTATTAGTGGCCAGAAATGCCGATAATTTATCTAATTTAGCCAGTGAGTTGCCTTGTCCCTCTTTAATTGTGCCGACGGATATCACCAATCCGACTCAGGTAGAAACTTTGATGGAAAAAATTGTCTCCCATTACGGCCGGTTGGATGTGTTGGTTAATGCGGCCGGAGCCGGTGTGATGAAACAATACAATAAAATCACGCCGGAAGATTTAGATAAAATGCTCGACCTCAATCTGAAGGGGAGTTTTTATACCTGTCAGGCTGCCGCTAATGTGATGAAGGAAAATAAAGCCGGTCATATCTGTAATGTGGTGGGAATTTTAGGTAAGCATTCTATGGCTATGGCTGCCGCTTATTGTGCTTCTAAATACGGGGTGGTCGGTTTTAGTAAATGTTTGGCCGATGAGTTAAAACGCTATGGTATTAAAATGACTTTATTCTATTTTGGTGGTGTCGATACTCCTTTTTGGGATCAGGTGAGCTTAAAAGTTGATCGCACTAAAATGTTAACCGCTCAAACCGCCGCCGATGCTATCTATTTTGCCATGAATGCTGAACCCCAAGCCGTCCCCATGGAAATTAATATTCAACCCGATAGTCATCTCTTTTTTTAGTCATCAGGAGTCGGTCGTCAGGAGATAGGGTTTTAGGGTGTTGGGGTTTTAGGGTGTTGGGGTTTTAGTTGAAATTCCCCTATCTCCTCACTCCCCCATTTCCCCATTTCCCCATTTCCCCATTTCCCCATTTCCCCACTCCCCACTTACTAACACTCAACCACTTTTTTGACTTTATCTATGTTTGTTGATCATATTCATTTTTATGTAGAATCGGCCAAAAAATGGCGAGATTGGTTTGTGCGGGTGATGGATTTTCAGGCGATCGCAAGTTTAGTTAATCTCCACACGCACACGGAAATAGTTGGCAACGGCATCCAAAAAGATAAAACTAAACAGATTATTTTTATCTTATCTTCTCCCTTAAATTCCCTTAGTCCCGTGGCGGAATTTTTAAGTAAATATCCTGAAGGGGTGGCGGATGTAGCTTTTCAAGTAGAGGATTTAGACAGTTTAGCTAGGAGAATTAAACAGGACATTTTTATTGAGGAAACCGTTTTGGCTAGGGGGAAGATAAAAAGCTGTCAAATCTCTAGCATTGCTGATCTCAAACATACGTTAATTGAAAGGCAGGGAATCACGCCAATTTTAGCTGATCCTAATCTGATTGAGTATGATAGTAGGGAACAAGATAATCAGGATATTCTGGCAATTGATCACTTAGTTTTAAATGTTTTTCAGGGGAATTTAGAGTTAACAGCCAATTGGTATGAGGAAAATTTAGGCTTTAAAAAAAGGCAAACTTTTACTATTAAAACGCAGCGTTCTGGTCTTTATTCTCAGGTACTTGTTTACCCCGAAACTGAATTAAAATTACCGATTAATGAACCAGATAGTAACAGTTCTCAAATTCAAGAATTTTTAGATATTAATCAAAAATCTGGCATTCAACACATTGCTTTAAAAACAGAAAATATTGTAAACTTAACTCAAAAATTAAGAGAAAAAAAGTTAGAATTTTTATCAGTTCCCGACAGTTATTATCGACAAATTAACTATCAAAAGAAAGCCTTTAATATTGCCGATTGGGAATGGTCAGAAATCAAAAAACAGGAAATTCTCATCGATTTTGAACAAAATAGTTATTCTCTCCCGGAAAAGCCAACTTTACTGCAAATTTTCACTAAACCAATTTTTTCCCAGCCGACTTTCTTTTTTGAATTAATCGAGCGACGTCATGCCGCTAGAGGTTTTGGAGAAGGCAACTTCCGGGCCTTATTTGAAGCGATCGAACGGGAACAAATACAGAGAGGAACTTTGGATTAGAGTCAGAAAAGCGATAATTTTTCCCATGAGACTATGAACGATAACGTAATTCGATCACATCTTTTTTGATCGTGACATCATAGGAACCAAAAAAAGTTTGTCCCAAGAGTCCTAACCCTTCCATTTGGGGAGAAATACCAACAATCTGATTAGATAAAGCCACCTCGCCCACTTTAACAGAATTAATGCGACCAAGATACACAGTAACGACACCGCCGGCGGTATGAGCGAGTACTTCCTTTTCCCGTTTGACTTTCATCGCTTTCGCCATGGCATCGGTGAGGACGATGCCACTAGCTCCCGTATCAAAAAGCATTTCATAATAGTGACGGTGATTAAAAACCACCATCACCGTGGGAATGCCGTTAACCCGGCGTTGAATCGGTAACTGATAAACTTGCGGGGAATTTTTCCTATTTCTAGATGAACCGCCACAGAGACGGCTAAGATCTATCTGTTGTCCATCTACTCTTTGGAGAAAGCATTCCGATTGAGCGAGAGTCGCGGCGGTGAAGGGAAATAACAGCAGGGTGCTGGACAAAGCGATCGCAGAAATAGACCTATTCATGGGTTTAACATCGAGAAGACCGACTCGGAAAAGAACGCTTCTAGCTCTATAATTCCCCAAAAATGCGGGAAAATAACGGGGATTTAACCGGGGGGCCAGGTCATTGGGCGATCGCCTAAGAGATGGACATGAAGATGATCGACGGTTTGACCTCCCTGTTCCCCATTATTGATCACCACGCGATAACCTTGACTTAATTTAGCTTCGGCGGCCACCTTTTTAACAGTTAGTAACAAATGTCCCAATAAATTGCGATCGCTGTCGCTGGCTTCCTCTAGTTTCGGAATCGGTTTTTTGGGGATAATGAGGATATGGGTGGGTGCTTGGGGATTAACATCTCGAAAAGCGAGAACCAGATCATCTTCATAGACGATCGAGGCTGGAATTTCTTTACGGATAATTTTGCTAAAAATAGTCTCGCTCATAGACAAATTGCTTTTTTTTCAACTATACCATTAAGCTCTCAGCTTTTCTGGTTAGGTTATACCGAGAAATAGGCTGATTTTCCGGGTAAATTCCCATATAAAATCATTTTTATGCGGAAAACTAGCCGAACATCCTGTTTAATTTTCCTAAGAACTCACTTTATTTTTAGTTGAGCCAAAATGTTAGCAAGGGTTTGGAGTGCGGCAATTATCGGCATCGATGCCATTAAAATCGGGGTAGAGGTGGATGTATCGGGAGGATTACCCGGAATTGCCGTGGTGGGTTTACCCGATACCGCCGTGCAGGAGTCGAAAGAAAGGGTAAAAGCTTCCCTAAAAAATGCCGGATTTGCCTTTCCCATCCGCAAAATTGTCATCAATTTAAGTCCCGCCGATATCCGCAAAGAGGGGCCGATTTATGATTTACCGATTAGTATCGGCATTTTAGGGGCTTCCGAACAGGTAGAAGCCGATTTATTGGGGGATTTTCTCTTTTTAGGTGAATTATCCCTCGATGGTAGTTTGCGTCCCGTGGCGGGGGTTTTACCCATTGCTGCCGCTGCCGAAAAAATGGGGATTAAGGGTTTAGTGGTTCCCGCCGATAATGCCAAAGAAGCGGCCGTGGTCAAAGGCGTACAAGTGTATGGGTTTCGTCATCTATCGGAAGTGGTAAATTTCTTAAATGAACCCGATCGCCATTCACCGATGACTTTTAACGCTGCCGAGGAGTTCGGGCGATCGCAGGTAAATCTCCCCGATCTCAAGGATGTCAAAGGCCAAGCCATTGGTCGTCGGGCCCTGGAAATTGCCGCGGCTGGAGGTCATAACCTAATTTTTGTCGGGCCACCGGGCAGCGGTAAAACCATGTTAGCGCGACGTTTACCCGGAATTCTGCCCCAGCTTACCTTTGCCGAATCCCTAGAAGTCTCCCAGATTCATTCCGTCGCCGGATTACTGAAAGATCGAGGTTCCCTGGTGCGCGAGCGTCCTTTTCGCAGTCCCCATCACTCTGCTTCCGGAGCGGCACTGGTGGGAGGTGGCACTTATCCCCGACCGGGGGAAATCTCCCTTTCCCACCGTGGTATCTTATTTTTGGACGAATTAACGGAATTTAAGCGCAGTGTCTTGGAATATCTCCGGCAACCCCTAGAGGATGGTTATGTGAGCATTTCTCGCACTCGTCTTTCCGTCGCTTTTCCGGCGCGTTTTACCCTAGTGGCCAGTACCAATCCCTGTCCCTGTGGTTATTACGGCGATTCGGTGCAACCCTGCAGCTGTTCACCGCGACAACGGGAACAATATTGGGCGAAATTATCGGGGCCGCTTTTAGACCGTATTGACCTACAAGTGACGGTAAATCGCCTGAAACCAGAAGAAATGACCCAAGAGAGTCGGGGAGAAGCTTCTGAGCAAGTGCGGCAACGGGTGGAAAGGGCCAGACAAAAGGCCAGCGATCGCTTTCAAGATACTGGGATTCGCTCTAATGCGGAGATGAATTCCGAGCATTTGCGGCGTTTTTGCGCTCTTGATCATAGCAGTCGCCATATTTTAGAAGGGGCAATCCGAAAATTGGGTTTATCGGCCCGAGCAATGGATCGCATTCTCAAAGTTGCCCGCACCATTGCCGATTTAGGAGATAGTGAAATGCTGAAAAGTTCCCACGTTGCCGAAGCAATTCAGTATCGCACTCTTGATCGTTTAAGTTAGGGTTTGCGGCAAAAAGTTTGTTGCTGGGGTTAGGAGTCGGTCGTCAGGATTCAGGATTCAGGAGTCTGGAGATAGGGTTTTAGGGTTTTAGGGTTTTAGGGTGTTGGGGTTTTAGTTGAAATTCCCCCAATACCCCACTACTCCACTTCCCCATTTCCCAATTCATAATTCCCCCATTTCCCCACTTCCCCATTTCCCCACTTCCCCATCTCCCTACACCCCACACCCCACACCCTACACCCTACACCCCACACCCTACACCCTCTTTCAAGTCAGGAGTCAGGAATCGGGGGATTCTAAGCGTTTTTGCCATTCTCGATCGATTTTATCGGAGCGCTCGCTCTCTTGTTCGAGATAGTCTTGATCCGTAGAATAACTAATATCAGCATCCCTAATCACTTTTTGGTCAGCGAATTGACGAGAGTAGGCCAGTTTTTGCTCTAATTCAGGATTATTTTGTGCTAATAGATCTGCTCTTTTTTCTCGCTGTTGATTGCGTTGATTAACTCGCTCATTTCTCCACTGCAAAAAGAAATAACGACCGAGGGGAATCCCCAAAAAAGCAGCGGCATAACTGAGGAGAAAACCGTAGATCCCTGTGACTATCGACCCCAGAGAACCGCTCAAATCGACACTATCACTGTTGAGCAAATATCCTAAAACTAAAGCGAGGATAAAGTTAACCGCCCCTAAACCTAAAGCTAAGATAATTTGACCGCTATCCGCTTCGCTAAACTTCCAGCGTTTTTCCTTTAGATAGGGCGAAACTGTTTGTAATTTTCTCTCTTTGGTTGTCACCTGTAGATCGGGAAAATAATAGATAATATCGCCTCGATCGGACACTTGCGGCAACCCATTAAAGCGAGTTAAAACTGGGAGTATATAGTCTTCTGTCTCCTCCTGACTGGGGGTAATACTATCGAGATAGGGGACAATTTGTGGAGCGATAATCGAGCCACGATTATTTTGAATTACTTTACCGATAGTTTGCCAGCGTCTCTCCTCTAAATTAAAATTAGGATCGCCGTCGCCAAAAAGAAAAGAAAAAACTGCCTCGAGAAAATTCATCTTACTAGGGGGTTTTTCTGCCTTAACTTCCCGATCTCTTCTTTCGTAGTAGTTATTACTAAAATCGGGATAAAAAATCCAGAAAAAGTCCGTGGGAAAGAAGTTAATATTAATTTTGCTATCTCCAGAATTGTTATCCGAGTCACTATCTTTAAATATTAAGCCTATCAGGATCGCCAGAATAGCCAGCAACAGGATTAAAATCGAAATAATTAAAACAATGCCAAAGGAAATGCGAATAACATAAAAAACTACTTGCCAGATTTTACTCCCGAAAGCTTTTAACTGCAATTGCCAATATTTATTCAGAAGAATTGAGCGAAAATTTTCGGGAAAAAGATAGATAATCTCCCCCGTATCTGCTACCTGTAAATGTCCCCCCGCTTCCGCCGCTAAAGCTAATAATCCCTGTTGTGCAGCGTTAATCTCTAAACCCGATTTTGCCGCCACATCACCCACCGTAACCCGATAGCCTAATTTTTCGATCGATTGTAATAGAGACTCTTGGGGATTCATAGAAAATACTGTTCCTGTCGATTATCCTATTTTCTAGTGTAGTTTTGATTTTGTCTTTTTGGCAGCGGCTATCTTGATTGACAGGTGCGGCATTTTGGACTCGATCGAGAAAATATCGTTATAATTGTTCCAATAGTCGCAAAAAGCAGGGCTAAACTGTATAAATAGTTACTTTATAAGCAATTATCAGAGGTGAGCATGAATGCGTCGGAACAGGCAAAAGGATTAGAATTAACGGCGAAGATCGCCACACTCGTCAACCTGTTTAAACAACAATTCCCCGATGCAAAGGCAGATCTGAAACCTTGGCGCAATGATCCCCACACAAGGGAGTTAACGGATCCCGACTCGATCGATATCGCTTTTCATTTTCCCGGTTGGAGTCCCAGAATTCAAGGGCGCAGTATTCTGGTACAAATTCGTTTTCATCTCGATAGCGAGGATCAGCATCAGCGTTTGATTGGCTTAGAAATGCAGGCTTTTAACCATCAAGGAACCGCTTGGCGACTATCTACGGTGGAAAATTGGCAATTAGTCGGCAATTATCAACCTTCTCCTAAGGTAGCTGATAAGTTAAAATATTTCAGCCGGCAGGTGTTTGAAGTTTTTAAAAATGAGCATCGATAAGGCTCTTTCGGCACTCTCGGCAAAAGATCGTTATTCGATCGAGATTAAATCGGTCATAATGTCAAGCTATAGGACTAAATTAATTCTTGAAAGTGCTTCGCTTTAGCAGAGATTTTTAACATTTTTTCTGGTTGATCGTGAATCTCACTTTTTTGAGAAAGTTTACGGCTGCTCATGCTTGTTTTAGAAATACTGATATTTTTAATACTAACAAAGCGATATTGATAGTCCTGAAGAAAATCGGGTTGATTCCAAAATAAGCGTCCGATTTCACGACAATAGGAGACAAAGCATTCGGCTCCTTTTAATTGTTTAATTATCGATGAATTAGAATCTCTGCTTTTCTTCATTTCCAAACAAAGGATAACTTTTTCAGTAGGGGTATTAGCGATAATTATAAAATCTGCACGCTTACATTCACCTTTATTACCAGTAAAAATTTTGCGGACATCAAAAAACTCATCTAGCTTGATCACAATAACTCGATCGGGTTCAGGCATTCCACTAATCACAAACGAATAGTTATCTTGATTTTCTGTCAGTTTCAGTAAATAACTATCTCGTTTGTACTCTTTTTTATATTCCAACTCTACTATCGCACACTTGCTAATCATTTCTTTGAGGATAGCAATATCAGACATTACTCCTCACCCCAAATAATAGCCGTTTGAATACGATTCATATTTTCGATAGTAGTATCAAAACTGCCTGCTTCGATACCCATTTCGTGATCAATTTTAGCGGGAGTTAAAGTGTTAAATTGGGTTTTTCTTTTTTGTCCTTTTAACATCTTTAAAGCTTTTTCAGCAATATAGACTTTAACTTGATTAGCCGATAATAATTCCTCTTGTATATAGCCTTCTTCTGCGGCAATTTGTTTCAGGTGTGGTTTATTATGGTTAAGCATAATTAATGTGTTTATTTCTTTGATAATATAATCACTGTGAGTAGTGATAAAAACTTTAATACCAATGTTGATCAGTCGAGCGAAAAGTTTAGCGATACGGCGTTGATTTTCTGGATGGAGATTTAATTCAGGTTCATCTACTATCAACAAATCTCCGATTCGAGCTTCGTGTCTTAAATAAAAGCCAATGTCTAAAAGAGAACGTACAGCACTAGAACTTTCATCCATCGATAGTCTAAGTTTTTTTCCTTTAGGAATGTAATAAAGTTCATCATTGCTAGTAATCATATATTGACCACCAATAATATCGGCAAAATCTTCTAAAATACTGGGATGATTTTCGGCAATAAAGCTATTTTTTTTGACAATTGTTTCTATTTGTCTAGTAAAATCTACATTTTTTTTAACCGGTAGCGCATAATCCTGAGAAACATTAAATAACAGTTCACTAGGATCAAAATTGCTATTTTTGCTAATTTCTTCCAGTAAACGATTACGAGCAAAATTTAACTCTTTGCGAAAAATTGCCGCTCCTGTCCTTTCTGCACTGGCAATAAATGGCCTGGGAAAAAACTGAGAGAAAATTATATCTTGGATGCTGTTGGAAATGATATATTCGATATATTCAAGAAAATCACCTCCCAGATTTATTTTTTCTGTTTCTGTTTCTGTTAATAATGCAATGGATAAATAAGGCTCATTTTCAGGTTTGCTAATCGAGATAATTTCCCATATTGCTGTACTAATTTTCTTTTCATACTTATCTTGAAATTGAATATTGTCAAAATTTAATTCTATCTGAAAATCAACATTTTTAAACCTCTCCTCGTTAGCCGCAAAAACTTCAGGTATTTGTTGAATATATCTTTGACAACCTGTAGTAATAATACTTTCACACTGTTGAACATACTCCTGTAGATCGAGACTAATTACACCATCAGAAAGTAGTTGCTCAATTTTTTCTTTGAGGCCAAATCTTGGCCCCGTTAATAGTCTTCGCCAATTGTCTAAAAAACCGAATAAAGCGTAGGTAGCATAAGTTTTACCTGTATTATTACCACCACAGATAATTGTGAGGTCGCCTAGACTGAATTCTGCCTGTTTTAAAATGCCAAGATTTTTAATTTTAACTTTCATGTTTGTCTTAGGTTTAATATTCACGATTATAGATAATTGTGGGTCATTTGATCAAGTCCCACACTATACATTCAACTTTGATTGTCAAGGTTACTTACAGAAATTATATCTGAACTTACCCCATACATATATACCATAACAGCCGAAAACCCTTATCCATCAATGGATACACCCCCTTAACTTTTCTTAATGTACCCATGTAATTTGTAACATTTCTTAATG
>NZ_SFBZ01000159.1:0-3294 GCF_007095495.1 Microcystis sp. M_QC_C_20170808_M9Col
GGACTATATACTACTGACAAAACCCCACTAGAATGACCAGTAAGAGTATGCAATTGTTTTCCGGTTGCTACTTCCCAAATTTTGATAGTATTGTCACTACTCCCACTAGCTAAATAGCGTCCATCGGGACTATATGCTACTGACATAACCCAGTCAGAATGACCAGTAAGGGTACGCAATTCTTTTCCGGTCGCTACTTCCCAAATTTTGATAGTTTTGTCACTACTACCACTAGCTAAATAGCGGCCATCGGGACTATATACTACTGAGTTAACCCGGTAAGAATGACCAGTTAGGGTTTTATCTAAGGGTGAAACCGAAGAATTAATCTTAGGAATAACTGGCGATTGTTTTTGAGTTACAACAGGCTGCGGATTTGGTGGTGGAGATGTTATAGTAGGAGTTATAGGAGGTAACTTTAATTGCCGTTCAATCTCATCTAAACGTTGTAAAATAACCCTAGTATTAGCCGGTCTATTCTCGGGCAATTTTCCCATTAACTCGTCAATAAAATCCAACAATAACGGGTGAATATTTTCCGTTTCTTCTCGCCAAGGTAAAACATCATTAATCGGATCATAAATTTCTAAGGGATGTTTTCCTGTTAATAAATGCACAAAAGTTCGTCCTAAAGCATGAAAATCTGATTGAATCACTGCTTGACCATGTTGTTGTTCATTGGGGGTATATCCGGCTGAGGTAATACCTGTCACCTGTTGACCTTTTACCTTTTGATGATAGGTTTGGGTTTCTTCCCTTGCTGTCCCAAAATCAATTAACACCAACTCGCCACTATTCCGCAACATGATATTAGGGGGTTTAATATCTCGATGCAGCCAATTCTGTTGATGAATTTTATCGAGAATTAAAGTAATTTCTCTCAGCCATTTTAAGGCTCGTTTTTGACTTAATTTATCATACTGGTTGAGCCACTGTTCTAAATTAATCACCTCCACTTTTTCCATAACTAAACAGTGTAATATTTTCCCTTCTCTCGTGGAATATTGAAAATAGGCATCTGCTCGAGGAACACCGGTGACATTTTGACGACTCAACTCTAATAAAACGTCATATTCCCGTTTAAATAATTCCACTGCCTTCGGTTCATTATTCCATTTTTCTTGTAATACCTTAAGGATTTTGGCTGTAAAACCTTCAAAAGCCTCATAAACAATGCCAAAACCGGTCGTATCACTCAATAACCGACTCACCCTATATTTACCATTTAACAACAATTGAGAGCCGCAACTTTGACAGTAACGAGTATTCGAGTTATTATTACTCGGATGCTCCGGTTGAGAACAATCGGGATTAATGCAGTAACAGGGTTTCATCTCGGCTATCAGTTATTTTATTGGGTGAATAATTGCAAGTTTTCTCTTACCTGTCTTTGAAGGCATTTTATCATAAGTAAGTAGTAGTAGTAGGGTGCGTTAGCGATAGCGTAACGCACCAAATTAAATTAATCCTAGGTGTGGTGCGTTACGACGGATTGTTAGATTCAAGTTTAAGCAGAGATTGTCGCCGTCTAACGCACCCTACATTTTACTAAACTGGGATGAGCCACTCTTGAAAAAGGGGACAATTATTAATTATTATTAAAAGTATATTTACTAATTAACCAAAATACCAGTGAAACTAGCTCAAGCTCAGACGATATTAACAGACACTTTAACCGTATTTTGGGGAGAATGGCTAGATTTACGGGCGAGAGTCCTTCAGATCGCCGCCACAGGTTTAGTTTCTCCCCTAATCTATATTATCGGTTTCGGGTTGGGGTTGGGAAGCGCCCTCGATCGCTCGATGAAACCCTCGCTCGGTGATTCCTATCTAGAATTTATTTTACCCGGAATGGTGGCCCTGTCCTCAATGGCGATCAGTTTCGGGGGAACCACCTTTTCCATCTGTGGCGATCGCTTATTTAGTCAAACCTTCGAGGAATTATTATTACTTCCCGTCCATCCCCTCTCATTATTTTTAGGCAAAGTTTTCGCGGGAATTTTGCGTGGTGTAATGACTTCTGCATCAGTGATTCTCATCGCTATCTTATTTACAGGAAAATTTGTCAGTTTTCTCAATCCCCTCTTTTTATTAATTTTAATCTTAAATTGTGCCGTGTTTGCCGGTTTAGGGGCAATTGTCGGATTGCGAGTTAAATCCCTCGAAAGTGTCGGTCTGTATAATAACTTTTTAATCGTGCCGATGTCTTTTTTAGGAGCAACTTTTTTCGACCCCCAAACCTTACCCTGGCCATTAAAAATTATTGTTTATTCCTTGCCCCTCACCTATGCTAGTCTGGGATTAAGAGCCGCAGCCTACGATATAAATCAATTTCCTTGGTTCGCTATCCCTATTTTATTAATCGTCGCTATTCTTCTCTCGATTGTCGGTGCTTATCAATTCTCCCATCAACGGGATTAAATCAGTTATCAGTTATCAGTAATCAGTTATCAGTGGTCAGTTATCAGTTAAGTACCTAAGCAAAGTTAATTAAACATATCTAACTACCTCTTGCCTATTGCCTATTGCCTTTTGCCTATTCTAACCAAGAAATTCATTTTGCACAACTACTTATCTCCTGACTCCTTTTTCCCTTGAATAAATATATCCTTTTTTATAAACCCTACGATGTATTATGTCAGTTTACTGATGAAAATGGTCGCTCGACTTTAAAAGATTATATTCCCATCCCAAATATCTATTCTGTCGGTCGTTTAGATAGGGACAGCGAGGGATTATTATTACTCACAGATAACGGTCAATTACAGCATCGTTTGGGTCATCGTCAATTTGCTCATCCGCGTACCTATTGGGTACAAGTCGAAAGAATTCCAGACCTAAACGCTTTAGGAAAATTGCGTCAAGGTCTTCATATTCAGGATTATCGCACTCGACCAGCAATAGTTAATTTACTAGATTTTGAACCAGATTTACCCCCCAGAGAGCCACCGATTCGTTATCGAAAATCTGTCCCCACCGCTTGGTTAGAAATTACCTTAACTGAGGGGAGAAATCGTCAGGTAAGACGGATGACGGCTGCCGTTGGTTATCCCACTTTAAGATTAATTAGAACAGCCATTACTATTGACAAAAACAATAAATTATGCTTAACAGGATTACAACCCGGTCAATGGCGAGAAGTGACTGAAAAAGAGAGAAAAGCCTTGGAAAGGTTATAACTGGACTTCCCCGTTGACAAAAAGCCATAAGCTGTGCTGTAGAAGGGATTAAGAGAATTTCCAGCGCCCCGTTACTGGGTACAAATCAGAGAAACTCCCAATAAATCTAACGCTT
>NZ_SFBZ01000016.1:0-26073 GCF_007095495.1 Microcystis sp. M_QC_C_20170808_M9Col
AACTCCCCAATGTTTTTTCCATCAGTGAAAGTTATTCTCTTGGAATTTCGATTAAGTTTCCAACCTGACTTTTTAAACTCAACAGAATGAGTACGTTTAGAGTATTTAGGATATCCTTTCTTACCAGCAATTTTGTTCTTACAGTTATTATAGAACCTAAGAATAGCAGTCCAAGTCCGTTCGCAAGCCTGTTGACAAGCTGTAGAGTTAAGGTCTTGAACAAAAGGGTATTGACTTCTTAATTGAGTGACATATTTATATACATCCTTTTGTCCTACACCTTTATTGTCTTCCCAATATCTAAGACATTTATTCCGAACAAACTGTACTGTCCGAATAGCCTGATCAATGGCTTGATATTGAGATGGTTTTCCTCTAAGCTTGTACTCTAAAACAAACATTTTGCGTTATCGACCTACCACGCAAACTACTCTAGCATACTAAAGTTAAATTGGCAACTATAGATTAGAGTTATTCTTAGTCGTGCTTCGCTGTTGTATGCTGGTCAGCTTTTCATCTCCGAGGTGAAACCGAGAGCCTTCAAGCCGACATTATAGGTAAAAACAGACGGTTCTTCGTTACTTGGTATAGTTCGATAGGGTGGCATAAATCGACTAAATCCTTATCTGGCAAAAGACTTAATTGATTAGTTCGCTCTAGATCAAAAACAATTAACAAAAATCGCTAAATGCCTTTATATATAAGGATTTCATCTTTGGTAATCCTTTCCGTTGCATAACACAAACCGAAGAACCTTATTTAGGGTTTGCGGCAAAAAGCTTTTCGGTGGTGGCAGGGTGTGGGGTAGTGGGGTAGTGGAGCATTTGGCTGAAATTTCCCTAAACCCCCTAAATCCCTATCACCCTATCTCCCGACTCCTGAATACTGACTCCGCGAGAGATTAACTTGCTTGGGAGGAGACAAAACCCGATAACTCGCGAAAACGGATCTCATCGCGGTGGGGATCAGAGCGACTAACTTGCACTTGAAAGCGATCGCCTAAAGATACCGAGCGCTCAAAACGATGGGGTAATTCTAACCCCAATTCCTCCAATAAAATCAAGCCTAAATTTTCCTCTTCCCGCAGCCAGCGCAACACCAAAGCTTGCCAGACTTGATCTCCCTGTCGTCGCAAAAATTCCAAACTCCAATAACGATTAGTTTGTCGTTCCACCGAGGTGGCTTCTTGGGCCGAACTAGCGACACTATAGAGAATTTCCTGCATTCTATCCCGGGTAAAAGGCAGTTGATCGCCCCGGAGATGGGCTTTTAGTTGAAAATGGGTCAAAAGGTCAGTATAACGGCGAATTGGCGAAGTTACTTGGGAATAGGTATTCAATCCCAGACTAGCATGACGGTTAGGAATCGTCGTCATCTCACTGCGCGGCATACAGCGACGCAAGGCACAGGAACGCACAGGGCCCGCAGGTAGTAAAATTAACTCCTCATCGGGGGGTAATTCCGGTTGTGGTTGTCCGCGGAAAGGCACGGGGATCTCGTGTTCCTGACAGTAGCGACCGGCGATTTCTCCAGCTAAAATCATCATTTCCGCCACTAATTGCCGAGATGGGGAAACTTCCTGCAATTCTACGATAATTTCGTCGTTATCCTTCACCTTAATGGATGATTCTGGCATTTGGATGTTAATCGATCCCTGAGATTTGCGCCATGCGTGGCGTTGTTTTGCCCAACGGTTGAGAATCTTCACTTCCGGTTCATGCTGCAGATCCAGATGTAACATTTCGTCCACATCTTCGTAGGTGAGGCGATAGGTAGGTTTAATTGTACTAGGATGGATCCGATAATCGGCGATCGCCCCCGTTTCATCGAGGATTACCCCAAAACTCAATGCGGGACAAAGTTTACCCTGTACCAAACTCATTGGACCGGCGGCCAATTCTAGGGGAAACATGGGAACCATTCCCGTGGGAAGATAAAGACTGGTACTGCGACGACGTGCTTCTAGGTCTAATTCATCATCGGGAAGCACTAAACGGCTAGGATCGGCAATATGGATCCAGAGACGATGACCACCATCCGCGAGCATTTCCACCGATAATCCGTCATCGATTTCCTCGGTACTTTCATCGTCGATGGTATAAATTTTTTGGTGGGTTAAATCGAGACGATTGTTGACATCCGCATCCGCAGGGGGATTGAGTAAATTAAGACGCGCCACATCAAGTACCTTTTTCGAGAATTGAACGGGGTAGGAACTGCGTCGCAGGAAAAGGTTTTCGTGACTACTCCACCATTTCAAATCGACTAACAATTCAAAAGCAGCCTCGGGGGTTTGGGAACGGCCCAGCAGGGAGAGTATGTCCATGGCTGCTGGATATTTTTGTTCGGGTTGGAGGATAAATTTTTCTAGAGATTCCAGACGAATTCGATCGCTTTCTGACCATTCTACCGTTTCACCGGCCAAGGACTGTTGGAGACGTTGGAGAAATTGGCTTTTTTCCCGTTGACGCTGTTGTTCCACCTCTAGCTGGTGTTTGATTTCCTCTACCTGATTTTCCGATCGGGCCTCGTAACCATCCCCTTTATTTTTAAAATAAACTTTATCATCACTCAAGAGACAATGGGCCGCATAGCAAAACTGCGGACTGCGATCGGAAAAGAGAATCTCGGCCATGGTTTCGGGAGTGACTAACTGATTTTCCCCGGCTAATAATTCCCAGGCCACTTCTAAACCACTAGCATCTAGATAGGGTTGGACTTCCCGCAGAAAATTTCCAATCTCTTTATAGTTGGACGGACCTGCTTTGATAATGTAATCGAAGCGTTGGGGACGCAGTTTATGCGGGTTTCCCCCTTGATCGATGACGATCCAATCTTTTTTCCCTTCTGGGCGATCGATCACCCCTAAGCGCCTTTCTCCTTGGACGCGAAATTCTACCAGCGTTCCCTTTTCCACTGCTTCCCCTTACTGCCTATCTATTTTGTCTATTTTCTATCATCCTCGATCGATTACTCGATCTGCAAGAGCAATCATCAATCCCCACCCACTAGATAGGTATAACGTCGCAAACTGCGTTCATAATCCTGTAGTAGTAATTGGGATTCTTCCACAGTCATGCGATTTTCCTGCAAAGCTTGTTCACAACGAAGACGAATTCTTTCTAACAGGTCTTCTGCGGAATACTGCACATAACTTAATACTTCCGTGATCGTATCTCCTTTGACTAGATACTCGATATCGTATCCCTTGGGACTCATCTGAATATGTACCACGTTAGTATCGCCAAAAAGATTATGTAAATTGCCCATAATCTCTTGATAAGCACCCACCAGAAACATTCCTAGATAATAGGGTTCTGGAGAATGTTTACCGTTTTTGTACTCCAACGGATGCAATTCTAAAACTGATTTTATGTCCCCGCGCAAATCGATAAACTGGGCAATTTTCCCGTCACTATCACAGGTTAAATCGGCGAGAATACCTCTTTGAGTAGGTTCTCGATCGAGACGATGGATCGGCATAATTGGAAATAGTTGATCGATCGCCCAACTATCGGGAACTGACTGAAAAACCGAGAGATTGGCATAATAAATTGAGGCCATAATTTGCTCTAAGTCTTCCAAGTCATCGGGAACATAATCCTGTTGTCGGGCCACTTGCAGAATTTTGTGACAACAAGCCCAGTACAATTGTTCGGCTCTAGCTCGTTCCTTGAGACTGAGATAACCGAAATTAAACAGACTAATTGCCTCCTCTTTGAACTGTCCCGCATCGTGATAAGCTTCCTGATAATTGCGCTCATCGATACCCGTATAGGTTTCCCAGAGATTACGGAGGATGAGGTGTTCTTTCCCATTGCAGGGATCGGGAGGGTTTTGGGGAACCTCACTACTTCCCAAGATATCAAAGACTAACACCGATTGATGAGAAGCGATCGCCCGGCCACTTTCACTGATGAGAATTGGGGGTGAAATCTGGGCATCTTCACAAGCTTCCTTGACCTCAGCCACGATATCATTGGCATAATTCTGCATATTGTAGTTTTTCGAGGCGTAGAAGTTAGTTTTTGAGCCATCGTAATCGACCCCTAAACCACCCCCCACATCCAGATAGGTCATATTTGCCCCTAATTTCACTAATTCCACATAAATCTGACTAGCTTCGCGAATAGCATCCTTAATGACGCTAATAGCGGAGATTTGCGACCCAATATGATAGTGTAGCAGTTGCAGACAATCTAACATCCCCGCTTGTTCTAATTCCGTCACCACCGTTAAGATTTCCGGGACGGTTAAACCGAATTTTGCCCTGTCTCCCGTGGAACATCCCCAACGGCCCACCCCTTTTGTCCCCAGTTTCGCACGCACTCCCAAATGTGGGGCAATTCCTAACTGACGACTGACGCGCAGGGTTAAATATAATTCTTCCAATTGTTCGATGACAATCAAAGGCCGATGACCGAGACGAGTGGTCAAAAGAGCGGTTTCGATGTATTCTTTGTCCTTATAGCCGTTACAAATTAGCAATGGTTGTGTTTTGTCATTTTTGCCGTTTAAGGCAGGTTCTAGGGTAGCTAAAGCAATCATTAGCTCAGGTTTTGAACCAGCCTCCAACCCAAATTGATAGGGTTTGCCAAAACGCACTAAAGACTCGACGATGTGACGGTGTTGATTGCACTTGATCGGATAGACACCGCGATAGACGTTGGGATAATTATAACGGGCGATCGCTCGGCTAAAACAGGCATTCAGGCGCTCGATCCGATCCTCAAGGATGTCACTAAACCGAATTAACAGGGGTAAACCGATATTCCGCCGCTTAATCGCCGAAACTAACTCGTATAAGTCCAAAGAACCGCCCCTTTCTCCCTGGGGCGAGACGGTAATATTTCCTGCGGCATTGATCGAGAAATAGGGTTCTCCCCAGCCTTGGATGCGATAGAGATTTTCGCTATCTTCGATCGACCAATGTTTAACGGGGGCAACTTTTTCGAGGTTGTTACCGTCAGAAGGGGTCAGATCCACTGGAGATAATTGCTTTTCTTGTTTCTTAAGTTGAGTTTTACCCGCCATTGTCTATCGATCGCTCCGTGTGAGACTCCGATCTTCTATCTTAAGTCAGACTTCCTGTCCGCGACCAAGATTCCGATCGTGATAGAATCTATTAGCCCTCAGGAGGCAGGATTCAGGAGTCAGGAGACAGGAGACAGGAGATTATTTTTATTTATTCTCCCCAGTTCATAATTCATAATTCATAATTCCTTCTCCCAACCCCTACCCATCCCCCCATCACCCCTATTCCCCAACTCCCCATTCCCTTCTCCCCAAAATTTTATAGTGAACCGCTTATGAAATTATTAGACTCAAAAGGACGTTTATTCGGTAAATTTAGCTTGCTTGATATTGGAGCGGCCTTAGTAATTTTATTGACAATTATCGGGATTTTTGTTGTCCCGGGGACGAGTGGTAAAAGTACGATCGCTCAAGTTACCAAAGAACCCATAGAAGTGGATGTTATTGTCCGGGGTTTAAGTGTTCTCAATCCCAATGCTTTGATCAATCAATTCAATACCGAGAAGAAAACTAATATTGTTATTCGTAATCAACCGGCCGGTCAAGTGGATATAAAAAATGTTAAACCTTTATCGAGAAATGTCTTAGTTCCGCAGCCGGATGGTAGTGTGAAAGTCCTACCGGATCCCCGCACGGAAAACTATTCTCAAGATATGATTATGACTCTCAGTGGTCAAGCGGAAGTTACCGATACCGGTGCGGTTGTTGGCGGTCAAAAGGTGAAAATTGGCACTTTAATCGAGTTAGAAGGAGATAATTATAATTTCAACACCAGTGTTATCGATGTCCGTTTACCAAAAAGGTCTTAATCATTGATCAGTGAGCAGCAAACAGTGAAAAGACAGCAGGAAACTTCCATGTAACACTGCTCACTTGAAAACTCAAATCTGATAACTGATAACTGATAACTGATAAGAGGATTAACTGCTATTTATACACCGCCTTTAGCTCGTTTGATCGAGCAGTTACAAAAATTACCCGGGGTGGGACCCAAAAGCGCCCAACGTTTGGCCCTGTATATTCTCAAACGACCGGAACAAGATGCGATCGAATTGGCCCAGGCGATCGTGGCAGCGAAAAAACAGGTAGGATTATGTCAGGTTTGTTTTCACCTTTCGGCCGAACCAATCTGCGAAATTTGCCGCAATCCTAACCGAGAAACGGGGACTATCTGTGTGGTAGCTGACTCCAGAGATGTGATTGCTTTGGAGAAAACAAGGGAATATTCGGGCAAATATCACGTTTTAGGCGGTGTTATCTCACCCATGGATGGGATTGGTCCAGATCAATTAAATATACAGTCTTTAGTCACCAGAGTCAGCCAGAAAAAAATTCAGGAAGTTATCTTAGCTATCAGTCCCAGTGTCGAAGGGGAAACCACGACTTTGTATGTCGGGGGTTTACTGAAACCCTTCACTAAAGTTACCCGTATCGCTTTTGGGTTGCCCATGGGCGGCGATCTAGAATACGCTGATGAAGTAACCTTAGCGAGAGCTTTAGAAGGTCGTCGGGAATTGTAAAATCTCGCCAAGGTTGGGATTAAGTAGGGTTTGCTGAATAAATGTGAAATGTAGGCAAGGTAAGGGTTTTGTGGCTTTTCTCGTGAAACAGGTGCAAGATTTTGAAAGAATCGTGCTTCAACACCTTGCGTCTTCATCGGCCCGTGTCCTGTAGGGGCGAAGCATTTGGGCATAACCTATCGGTGAAACGTAGATTTTCTATCCGAATGCTTCGCCCGTACTTTTTGCCGCAAACCCTAAGTAGGGAGGCACAATTATTTGTAGGATGGGTTAGCGGTAGCGTAACATGAGCGGGCGTTGGGTTTCATGCTTCAACCCAACCTACGTTCATCTTATATTTAATTCCACCTACCTACTTAGACATTATTGAGGACAATTATTCAGCCCGACTACTCAAAGGGTTATTGAGATTGCTAGTACCTGGACGTTTAACACTATGGGATTGTAGGAGTGAGATTGCCTGTTGGTACTGGGGATCATCCTTAGTTCCCAGCAAAGAAGGATCATCGCGGAAGCGCAGCTGTTGTTCCTGGGTTAACTCGATCTGCACATCGGGTTTAATGCCTTTTTTGTAGATATTTTCGCCGTTGGGGGGATAATAACGGGCAATTGTCACCGCTAAACCGGAACCATCGGAGAGGGTGTGTACCGATTGGACGGTACTCTTGCCATAGGTCGATGTACCCACTAAAGTCGCCCGGCCATTTTCTTTCAGCGCCCCGGCGAGGATTTCGCTGGCGCTGGCGGAACCTTTATTCACCAAGACCACGAGGGGTAAATCGGTAATAGCGGTGTTATTGGCGATAAATTGGCGATCTCCGCCCCGTCGATCGATGGTGCTAACGATTTTGCCCTGTTTCATCCACATACGAGCGATATCGACACTAGCAAATAGTAACCCGCCGGGGTTGCCCCGCAGATCGAGAACATAGCCGGATACCTGTTGTTGACTTAATTCCTCGATCGCCTCTTTCATTTGTTCGGCTGCGTGGGAACTAAATTCATCCAGTTTGATATAACCAACTTTCACCCCACCTTCCTGTTTAAGGGTATAGCTAACCGAGGGGATTTCGATATCTACCCGGGTCAAAGTCACTTCAAACACGCCTCGATCGGGACGGGCAAGCTGTAAACTAACGCTAGTACCCACTGCTCCCTGTAGAGCTTCCATTGCTTGTTCTAGGGTCATTAAAGCGGTGGGTTTGCCATTAATTCTGATCAGGCGATCGCCGCTTTTCACTCCCGCTTCCTTGGCGGGGGATTTTTTCACCGTATCGACAACGACCAGATCGCTAGTGCGTTTATCAAGGGCTAAACGTACCCCAATTCCCGATAATTCTCCGGAAGTTTGACTGGTGAGGACAGAAAATTCCCTAGGAGTTAAAAAACGGGTATAAGTATCACCCAATTCCTTTAAAGCTTCGCGAATTGCTGTGTAAGCTTGTTGGGGATTAGTATAATTTCTGCTTAACAATTCTTGACGTTTTTTTTGCCAGTCAATTTGATGAAAACTACGATCTACAAATTCATTATTAACAATTTGCCAAACCTGGTCGATGACTGCTTTCGGGTTATCTTCTAAGGGTTTTTCCCCTTTGGCTGCGGGGGTAAGGACCATCAGGGAACTAACTGCTAGGGTAGCGATCGCACCTCCAGATAGGAGTTTCTGCACGGAAACGAACGAGGGACGCGACTGGTTCATAAAGACAAAGCCAAAATAAGATTGACGTTTAGATAAAGCCATTCAAAAAGCGGGAGCATTTTGCCTTCGAGGGAGGTGAGGAGCAGTGTTGACTACGACTTTCGTATAGATAGGGGAGTTCCTTGTCTGGCTCTAATATCCACTATAATTCTACTTCTAGAAAATCGAGTAATATCTGGCGATGAATTTTTCCTAAAGAACGAGTCTGATTAATCTTCTCGGAGTAGTATTCCCCTTGACGGATGGCAGCCGGAGGTAATAAAGCTAAATCTTGTCCTTCTGTTTGCACTAATTTTTCTAATCCCAAGGTCAGGGGTACATGATAAAGATAACGCGAGAGATTATGATCGTTATAAGAGCGAAAATAGCGTAAACTAGGGGCTTCGTAGTTAATTTCTTCTTTTAACTCTCGTTTTAACCCTATTTCTGGATTTTCACCCGCTTCTAAGTGACCACCAAATAAACCCCACACCCCCGGATAGAGAATCGTCGGGATGTCGTCGCGCAACTGCATTAAAAAGCGACCGTCCTGTTCCAAAATCGCCAAAGCAACAAATATCATCAGTTATCAGTTATCAGTTATCAGTTATCAGTTATCGGGAGACAGGAGACAGGAGACGGGAGACTATTTTATTTATTCTCCCCACTCCCCACACCCCACACCCCACACCCCACACCCCACACCCCACACCCCACACCCTAGCTATTTCTCGTTTTGTTTATGGGGTAAAAAGAAAGCATCGAGGGGGTCTGGGACGGGTTTAACCACTGCGGGGGGTTTGGGGGGAATCGCTTCCGCGACGGGTTGCACGGGGGGATTGGGTTTAACGGGGGTAACGACGGGAGTTTCTGGGGGTTTCGTTTCAGCTGCGCTGGGAATTGTCACCTGTCGGGGATTTTCGAGGGGTTTAGTTGAAACCGGGGGAGAATTGTTTTCTGGGGGTTTAACTTCTGAGGTGGGGGAGGGTTTAATTTCTGGGGACGGGGAGGGAGTAGGAAGAGAATTAACCGCTACTGCATCCATCTGTTCTAATTCCACCACATACAATTCGTTAACGGTTTGGGAACCCTGGGGAATAGCTTCAAAGTCAATTTTGCCCTTAATGACGATTTCTTCGCCTTGACGGGGTAATTTATTGCTATTGGTGCGAATCCAAATCTTGCCGGACTTATCCTGCAAAAGATAGGCTCCTCCCGCTAAAAAAGGGGCATAATTGCTCACAGTTCCCCTAAGATAAACTAAAGTGCCTTTTGGTTTTTCCTGTAATTGCTCGATCGCTGTTAGGGGAGGATCACCGATGTAGGGAACGGCAATACCGAGGTCAGCAAGGGTACTACAACCGAATAACCCTAGCAATAATAATAAACTGCTGATGCGCCCTACACGAGTCTGGATAGACATTCTTGCTTTAACCTTAACGAGTGCCATTAGCCAATCTTTTTGACCATAGAATGGATCCGAAAGATTTTTGTTCTCGGTATTATCATAGAATGTCCGTAACTACTTGCCAAATTCTCGACGGGAAAGCCTTAGCTCAAAAAATCCAACTTGGTCTAGGAGAGCGCATCCAGACGCTAAAATCTCCAATGGGACGACCTCCGGGGTTAGCGGTGTTGATGGTGGGGGATAATCCCGCTAGTGCCGTTTATGTCCGCAATAAGGAGAAAGCTTGTACTAAAATCGGCATGGCCTCTTTTGGTCGTCATTTTTCCACAGATACAAGTGAACTAGAAATTTTAGCGGAAATTGTCCGTCTCAATCAAGATGAGCGGGTGGACGGGATTTTAATTCAATTACCCTTACCTAAGCATTTAGATGCGGTTTCCCTTCTCTACCAAATTGACCCGAAAAAAGATGCTGATGGCTTACATCCTCTCAATTTAGGCGGTTTAGTGCGGGGTGAGGACTGTATCCGCAGTTGTACTCCTGCGGGGGTCATGGCACTCCTGAAAGAATATAATATTCCCATAGCCGGTAAGCACGCGGTGGTGGTGGGTCGCAGTATTCTAGTGGGGAAACCTTTAGCTTTAATGTTATTGGAGGAAAACGCTACGGTGACTATTGCTCACTCGCGCACGGAAAATCTGGCAGAAATAACCAGAAGTGCCGATATTTTAGTACCTGCTGTCGGTAAAGCCAATTTAATCACTAAAGATATGGTAAAACCGGGTGCGGTGGTGGTGGATGTGGGGATTAATCGCGTCGCTGACCGTTTGGTGGGCGATGTGGACTATGCTGGGGTTTTAGAAGTGGCTAGTTATCTTACTCCTGTCCCCGGGGGTGTCGGTCCGATGACGGTGGCAATGTTATTACAAAATACATTGTTAAGTTACGAACGCAAGTTATAAATCCTCAGCTACCAGCTATCAGCTGTAGCTGTAGGATGGGTTAGCGGTAGCGTAACCCATCGGGGCTACGTTCTACGTTCATCTAAACTCCTAAAATTTCTGCGATAGTGAATTCTATTTCTGGAAAGGATTCCATAAAAATACTTTCACCTCGATAATATTTCTGAATAGCTTGATAACTACCATGCAGCGGATGGCGATAAACTTCTAAACATTCCTCCTTGAGATTGATAATCCAAACCTCTTTAATATTTGCTTCCGCATAAAGAGGAATTTTAGTATAGCGATCATAATCGAGGGTAGAATCGGAAACTTCAATAATTAAATAAATATCTTGAGGACAAGGATAGGCAGCAACATAAAAATCCGATCGAGGTATTAGTAAACTTAAATCTGGTTCTGGTTGAGAATTATTATTTAATCTAATCGGATTTTGCACTCCTAAGAGAATAAGATCGCCAAATTTTCGATAAAATAACTGTGTTAATCTAGCTATACAGGCAGCATGACGGGTTCCCATCGGTGACATTTTGATAATTTCTCCTCGAATTAATTCCACTTTTTCATCGGGTTTGATTATTGCCTGGGTTGTCATTTTTTCGTATTCTTCCACCGTAAACTTACGGGTAATCAGTGATAAATACATTTTAACTACACTCCTAATATTTCTGCAATAGTGAATTCTATATCGGGAAAAGATGTTATAAAAACCCTCTCATTTATAGAGTATTTCTGAATAGCTTGATAACTACCATTCAGAGGATGGCGATAAACTTCTAAACATTTTTCCTTGAGATTGACGATCCAAACTTCTTGAATATTTGCCTCCGCATAAAGAGGAATTTTAGTATAGCGATCATAATCGAGGGTAGAATCAGAAACTTCAATAATTAAATAAATATCTTGAGGACAAGGATAGGCAGCAACATAAAAATCCGATCGAGGTATTAGTAAACTTAAATCTGGTTCTGGTTGAGAATTGTCATTAAGTTTAATGGGATTTTGAACTCTGAGAATAATTTTCTGGCCTAATTTTTGATAAAGTAATTGTATTAATCGATCTATACCAGCAGCATGACGGGTTCCCATCGGTGACATTTTGATAATTTCTCCTCGAATTAATTCCACTTTTTCATCGGGTTTGATTATTCCCTGGGTTGTCATTTTTTCGTATTCTTCCACCGTAAACTTACGGGTAATCAGTGATAAAGACATTTTAACTAAACTCCTACTTTTTCTTTATTCTATCTGGACAGCCTTGCAAGGGGGGAATTATCGGTGTTTAAACCATTAATCGGGGGGATAAACTAACTTTTTGGGGACTTGTACTGATTCTTCGGGAAAAATCAGCGCTTGCCATGGCGACAAAACCGCTAAATCTAACGTCTAGAAAGCTGGGGTCGGATCGAAACTGCCCCAAAAAAGCTACTATAGGTCAGTTGTCGATGTTAGAAAAAATAGCCGTTCCCATCAGGAACATTAAGTCGAGAAATTTTATGGTTAAGCGAAAACAGCCTTATAGTTTAATTTATCTGCTCACTCTGGTGATCGGTTTAGTGATTGCGATCGCACCTGACGGACAAGCACAAACCCCCGACTCTAACAATCCCACCAGCGATCCTAACGAATTAAAACCCTTAAATCAAGCCGATAGTGTCCTGAGTCTTCAGGGGGGACAACGTTTAGTGGAAGAAGCGAACGCCGCTATTAATGCCGCTAAATACGATGTCGCTGTGGACAAACTCAATCAAGCGCGCCGGATTTTTAACCAACTATCTAACTATCATCTGCAATTAGCTAATAGTTTCTCAGGAATTGACCCAAAAGTATTCGATTCTCAGCGTCAAAGTGCTTTAAACACCGGACAACTGCGGGATGAAGCCACCTATCAGCTTGCTTTGGTCCATAGGGCGCAAAATCAGCCAGAATTGGCGGTTCCTTTGTTAATTCAGGTGATTCAATCCCAAAACCCCACCAGTGAATTAGGACAAAAAAGCTATCAACAACTCTACGAGATGGGATTTGTCAGTACACCCATCTCCGCACCGACTCCCACCTCCGCAACTCCTAACAACTCCCCCCCACGGCAGTAAATTTTGTCCCTATTGACGAGCTTTCGGTAAAAATGGGATCAGAGTATTTTTAATTGTTTTGAGGAGTTACGATGGTTGACTTTCGCCAAGTAGAAGCGATGATTCAAGAACAAATCCCCGATGCACAAGTGATGATTCGGGATTTGACGGGAGGTGGCGATCATTTGGAAGCGGTGGTTATTTCTGGCGAATTTGCTGGCAAAACCCGCGTTAAACAGCATCAAATGGTTTATGGCGCTTTACAATCGGCACTGGCTACCGAAGCCATCCATGCTTTGGCATTAAAAACCTACACTCCCGACAGTTGGGCAGCAGAAAAATAACAGTTATCAGTTATCAGTTATCAGTTATCAGTTATCAGTTATCAGTTAATTTTTTTCTAGTTTTTTTTGTGGCTAATTATCTTCACGCAACACAGTCTAATTTAATTACTTATGGTTAGTCCTTTACTGGAACCCTTTCGAGAAGCCTATCGCAATTTGGAACTTTTACCCCTGCGATCGGATAAAGAATTACAGCGTTTTGCTGTTAAATACGGCACAGAAATTATCGAAGAATTAGAACAATTGGTCGAAGATAGTCCTTCGGAAGACGGAAAAATTATTCTAGCAGGACATCGGGGTTGTGGTAAGTCAACCCTACTCTACGAATTTAAAAGAAAGTTAGATGATCGCTATTTTGTTGTTTTCTTCTCGATCTCAGACACGATCGAAATGTCAGACGTAAATCATGTTAATATTTTATTCTCGATCGCCGTTCAGATGATGTCAGAAGCGGAAGCCCAAAATTTAACTATTAAAGATTCTATTAAAAAAAGCTTTTATCAATGGTTTGCTGAACAAATCCGCACCGAAACCAATCAAGCAGATGCCACTATCGAAACGGGTTTTAACTTTTCTGCTTTACTAGCTCACATTAAAGGAATTCTCAAGATTAATTCGACTATTCGCGAGGAAATTAAACAAAAGTATGAGCGGAGAATTACCGATTTAGTTGCCCAAATTAACATTATAGCTAGTGCGATCGAGTCCCAAAGTCAGAAAAAAATCTTAGTAATTGTTGATGACATTGATAAAATTGACTTAGCACAGGTAAGGGATATTTTTCAATCCCATATTAAAGCGATTATGTTGCCGAATTTTCGGATTATTATGACTATTCCGATCGCCGCTTTAAGAGAGGTAGCTTTAAAGGCAACTCTCCAAACAGAAACCAACGATCAGATCGTGCAAATGCCTGTATATAAACTCTTTAAACAGGGAGAAATTAATTCACCTAATGCTATACCCGATCCGCAAATTATTGCTACTTTAACCGAGATTATCACTAAGCGCATCGATCCCGCTTTAATCGATCCTGACACCCTCGAAAAAATTTGTCTTTATAGTGGGGGAGTATTACGAGAATTAATTCGCATTACTAATGATTGCTGTCGGGTTTGTTTGCGATCGGTTCGTCGTTATCCCGATGATAATACCCTAAAAATTAATCAAGCTGTTTTAGAACAATCAATCACAGAACTTAGTCTCGATTTTGCTGAAAGTATCGGTACAGCAGATGAGGAAATTATTAAAACTGTTTATGAAAAGTCAAAACCGAAGGATCTCAAGGATCAAAATTTTCTAGATCTGCTGCATGGTTTATATATTTTGGAATACCGCAATGGCGATCTCTGGTATAACGTGCATCCGATTGTGGTTGAGTTAATGAAAAAAAGAGGAACAATTTGAATGGGATAAGTAAGTAGTTATAATTAAATTGAAGATGGATCCCCCCTTGATCCCCCCTTGATAAGGGGGGTGCGGATCACTCCTTGATCCGTAGGGTTGATTCATGAATCAACCCTACCTAATGGGGGTATCTGACAGTTTTTAACAGCTATCCACTTATTATGAATAATGAAACATCTTCAATTATTGACCAAAATGAAAGAGAATACGAAGGTTTAATCGTGTCTCTAGAGGCAAATCAAGAGAGATTAAATATATTAATTTGTGTGTGTGATCAGGAAAAATTGCGAGAAGAAATTATTGATCGCTATAGCAAAGAATTAGAACCAGTAATCCCTTGTTATCGGATTGATTTAGATCAAAAAGAACCGAGTTTAAGAGCAGCAATTGCTAGTTTAGTCTCCAGAAAACCAGAGTTATTACAAAGCAAAAACGCCGTGATCACAACCACAGGAGTGGAAAAATTACACTCGATCGAATGGCAACGGGAAAAATCGGAACTAGATAAATTTTTTGGTTATCTGCAATGGACAAGGGAAGGATTGCGAGAATTTCCCTATTCCATTGTTCTTTGGGTAACAAGCACAGTGGAGGTAAATTTACGCAAAAAGTCCCCCGATTTTTGGAGTTGGAGAAAAGGAGTTTTTCGCTTTATTTCTCCTCCAAGTAACTTTTTACCTTCTCAGGAATTTTTACCAATTTTACAATCTTTTGACGAAATTACTATAGATAAAGATATTCCTTCAATCTCTAAAGAAGACTTGTTAGAACTAATCGAGCAAATCGAGGTAAATAAAGGCAAAAAAGAGCCAAGACTAGCGAGTTTATATGCCAGTTTAGCTAAGATTTATAACCTTCGTTTATTATATCGATCGCCATTGGTAGATTATCGTCAGGAACAACAGCTTGCGATCGAGTATTATCAAAAAGCGATCGATTTACAAAAAGAGTTAAATCTAGAACTTGATTTAGTTGCAAGTCTCGACTCATTAGCAGGTATTTACTATTCCCTAGGAGAAGACCAAAAAGCGATCGAGTTTTATCAACAGTCCTTAGCAATCTTTCAGAAAATCGGAGATCGCTGGGGAGAAGCAGATTCTTACAATAATTTAGGCAATGCTTACCGTTTCCGAGGAGAAGACCAAAAAGCGATCGAGTTTTATCAACAGTCCTTAGCAATCTTTCAGGAAATTGATGATATAAGGGGAGTAGCGTATTGTTACAATAATTTGGGCAATATTTACAATTACCTAGGAGAATACCAAAAAGCGATCGAGTTTCATCAACAATCCTTAGCAATCAAACGGGAAATCTCTGATATAACAGGAGAAGCTTATTCCTATCTAGGTTTGGGGAATGTTTACGATTCCCTAGGAGAATACCAAAAAGCGATCGAGTTTTACCAACAGTCCTTAGCAATCTTTCAGGAAATGGGGTATATCATAGGAGAACCAAAGACTCTGTTTAATCTGGGACTTACCTACTATAAACTCGATCGTATATCGGAAGCGAAAGAAGCATATCTTCAAGCGCGGAAATTATTTCAAGCATTGGGGTTAGCAGGATATGTTCAAAAGTGTGATCAGGCAATTCGGCAATTATAATTAACCAGTTGCGATCGAGTAAAAATTTGTTGCTTACCCCTTGACTTTTGCTTGTTTTAATGCTATGACTTACTGGACTTGATTGCTTATCTCACCCGATTTTAAGCCAAAACTGGTTAAAAACCGCTATAACGTTCCTCTAACCAGGGATCACCTCGTCGATGGTAGCCATTACGTTCCCAGAAACCGGATTGCTCTCGATCGAGAAATTCTAAGCCATTAATCCATTTAGAACTTTTCCAAGCGTAGAGATGGGGGACAACTAAGCGCAGCGGGCCACCGTGGTCGGGGGGTAAAGGTTGACCAAACAATTGAAAAGCGAAAAAATTATCCTCGTGCAGGAATTCCTCTAGGGTCAGGTTAGTGGTATAACCGCCATAACAGTGTTGCATAACGTGGGTAGCTTCTGGCAGCAGGTCAATTAAGGTCATCAAATCCGATACCTTAATTCCCGTCCAAGTCACATCTAATTTTGACCAGCGGGTGACACAGTGAAAATCCTTGGTAAATTCCCACTGCGGTAGGGCCATAAAATCCGACCAGTTAAAAGTTTTAGTCGTGGCCACCTTTCCCCAAACCTTAAATAACCATTCCTCGGTCTTGATTTGGGGAGTATCCCCGTAGGTAAGCACAGGAAAACCACTAGCGAGATATTGGCCCGGAGGAACTCGGTCTTGATCGGGAGATTCTGGTTTTTTAAAGAATTTGCCTAACATTAGTTGAGACTCGCAACGAAAACCCTAAACAAATCTTAAAATATTAGGGAGCGAAAAGGTTTTCTCTACCTCACTCCCCACTATCAAGTTATTCCTCGTCTTCCCCTTCTTCTTCCTCTTTAGTGGGATAGACAAAGCTGTTAGAACGACCAGAAAGGACAGATTTACCCAAAGATAAGGCTTTTTGCGCTTCCCGAGCCGCTTGCTTTCTCCAGTGCGCTCTCCGTTGGTCGCGCTTGGCATTTGAGGTTTTCTTCTTGGGACAAGCCATAGTATTTTAACGATAGTTATAGACTCACAACCTTTCTATTCTACTCCCTATTTCCCTAATCGGCTCGCTCCCTTGTCCGATTCCCTTGATCGCTACTGCCCAAAATATTGATAAAAATGAATAATTATCATTGGCTTACCTATTTATGTTTAAAATCCTATATAACTATGTAGTCAAGTAATTTCTATCATGGTAACTACCGTCGAACCCAGAGTTTTAAGTTCACTGATTACTGTTTACTGTTTACTGCTCACTGAAAAATCCCCACACCCCCACACCCCCACACCCCACACCCCCACTTCCCCAACTCCTTTAATCTTTCCTACGATTTTGGGTATCTCTAAAGATAGATAAACAGCTAAGGGATCTCTATGTCACTGGAAGAAGGATTAAAATATCTACGCCTAAAGGATTACGCAAGGGCTGTAGAATTACTGGAAGAATATTGCCAACAGTCGGCTAATTTTCATTCTCCCTTATATATTCAAGCTAAAATGGCTCTTGTTCGGGCCTATCGCAGCAATAATCAACGGCAACAAGCGATCGCCTTAGCTCTGGAATTAGAAAATCATCTTGATCAGGATGTTAGTCAGTGGGCCAAACGATTACTGACAATCTTTAGTGCTGAACAAAAAACCATCGGTATTGCCACTAATGGGGTCAAATTTCGATCGCTGCCCAAGGCAGCACGAGCAGCACGGGTAAGTGTCCGGTTATCCCGGACTATCCCCGAAAATAGACTTATTTTTGCTCAACTATTGACAATTACGGCGTTTTATGCTATAGTCTGTGGTCTTTTTTTTGTAATTACCCGTTTGCTGCTCATCCCTGCGGGGACGGGTGTAATTATTGCCTTGCTCTTGACCGGTTTCTTAGGCGGACTCATCCTTTGTATCGCCCCGAATCTAATTGATTGGACACAAAAACGTCTTTATCGAGTGCGTTGGGTGTCCTTAGCGGAAATTAAACGGTATAGCCCGGAATCGGCGGCGGTAATTGGGCGTGTATGCCGAGAAAAAGGGTTAAAACCGCCAAAACTAGGCATTATCGAAGACGGACAGCCCCTCGCTTTTACCTATGGCTCTCGACGGGGTAATGCTCGCTTAGTAGTTAGCAGAGGTTTATTTACCTATCTCGACGATGAGGAAGTAGCGACGGTATATGCTCATGAATTAGGGCATATTTGGCAGCGAGACTTTGCCCTGATGACTATCTGTGCTAGTTTCGACCATTTAAGCTGTTATCTCGATTCTTTTGCCCAAAATCAAGGTAATAATTTTAAAGACACAGTTTTTCTAGCCCTTCTCTCATCAATTATCACTATTTTTAGGCCAATTATTGTTTTTTGCTGTCTTTATCTGTCTCGTACTAGAGAATACTTCGCCGATCATTTTGCTGCCCAAGTTACTGGTAATCCCAATGCTTTGGCCCGCGCTTTAGTAAAAATTGCCTTTGGTTTAGTCCAAGAAACTGCCCAGTTTAGTCCCCTGTCATTCAGTACAAATGTATTAAATATTGCCCTGGAGCAGGATGCGATCATTGCCGGTAACGTTTATGGTATCGCATTGGAGTCTCGCCGGATCGGACAGAGTTTTCTCTGGGATATATATAACCCTTGGGCAAAATGGTTAGAGTTGCAATCTAATCATCCCCTGACTGGTGAAAGGATTCGCGCTTTAACTAACTATGCCCGACAGATGGATCTAGATATAGAATTTAGTCTGGGGAAATTATTACGTCAAGAAATGGAATTAGATTCCAAGAAACTCTATCAAAACTTTTTTCTACGACTGTGTTTATATTATGCTTCGGGACTAGGCTTTATTATTGGGGTTGTCATAGCTGGTTTTCTTTGGCTGAAATTTAGCTCTTGGGGTGCATTGGGCTTAATTTTAGTCGGTGGGGGTTTGGGTATAATTATCAATCGATTAGCCAGTTATCCTCGTCTCAACAATGCTAGTTTCAGCGATATTTTTTCTTTAACTGATAATCCTTACAGTCATCCCCTCCCAGCTATCCCCGTCCGACTCCGCGGTGAGTTAATTGCTCAAGGAAAGAATTTCTTTCTTAAAGATAGCACCGGCATAATTCCCCTCGCTCCTAACTATCGTTTTGGTTTTTGGCATAAAATCAGGACTACTAACTCCCCCATGGCACCAATAAATAATACATCCGTACGAGTTCTCGGTTGGTTTCGTCGCGATTTATCTCCTCGTCTGGAATGGAGTCAAATAACTCACTCTGGCGGAAATATTCGGTTTTATCCCCGTTTTTGGCCTTTGGTTAGCGGTTTTGGCTTATTAGTCTCCGGTTTAATTATCGCAGTCACATTTTAAGCATCGCAAAAAACTGCCACTTCATCCCTTTTCTAGTTTTAGGTACTTGCTTGGATAGTACCCAATCTTTGAGCGGCAATCCCTAAAATCCTCAAGTCTCAGACCATGAAAACTATTGATAACTATTGATAAAACTTAATAATTATCATTGGCTTACCTATTTATGTTTAAAATCCTATATAGCTATGTAGTCAAGTAATTTCCATCATGGTCACTACCGTTGAACCCCCCTCCCAGAAAAAAGCTGTTCTGCGCGAAACTATCCTCACTCCTCGTTTCTATACCACCGATTTTGAGGCCGCCGCTAATTTTGACCTTTCTTTGCAAGAAACCGAAATCAAAGCGATGTTAGAGGAGATGCGGACCGATTACAACCGGCATCACTTTGAACGTCAGCAAGAATTTGAGAACTATCAAGATAATCTCGATGAAAAAACGAGAAATGCCTTTATAGATTACCTAGAACGCTCCTGTATCTCCGAATTTTCTGGCTTTTTGTTATTTAAGGAACTGTCACGACAACTAAAAAGCCGTAATCCCTTGTTAGGGGAGATATTTCATCTTATGGCTAGAGATGAGGCGCGCCATGCAGGATTTCTCAATAAAGCCATGGCTGACTTTAATATTTCCCTCGATTTAGCCAAAATTACCAAAACCCGTACCTACACCTTTTTTCCCCTTGAATGGGTGTTATATACGGTCTATCTCTCCGAAAAAATCGGTTATTGGCGTTATATACTCATTTATCGTCATTTAGAAGAACATCCAGAGTATAAATTTAATCCTCTCTTTAATTACTTCGAGAGTTGGTGTCAGGACGAAAATCGCCACGGAGATATCTTTAAAACCTTACTGCGCGCTCAACCGCAATTGTGGAATAATTGGCGATCGAGATTATGGAGCCGTTTTTTCCTGCTTTCCGTCTTTGCTACCCATAGTTTAACTGTACGGGAACGCTCAGACTTTTATGATGCTTTAGGAATGGATGCGATCGCTTTTGATCAAGAGGTAATTCGTCAGACTAATAATACCTCCGCTCGCGCTTTTCCAACTATTTTAAATGTGGACCATCCCCAATTTTTCCCCCGTTTAAACCGTTGTGCCGAACGTAATTTACAATTAAAAGCGATCGATGAAAGTAGCGTTCCCCAATGGCTAAAAACAATGCGTAAGTTACCCTTACAGTTAGGTATGGTCGGGGATCTCCTGCGATTGTATCTGATTAAACCCATAGATGCAGAAGCCACCAGAGAAATGGTACTTTAATCAGTGATCAGTGATCAGTTATCAGTTCACTGAGTTTGAGGTTTGAAGACGAGCGCAAAAAGAGTTAATCATGGAAAGTTTTTCTCGAAGAATTTTTGAGCGGCTGGCGGGATTTGCTGAAACTGACTCGGACAGGGAAGTGTACCTCAATGCCTTGGGCAGTGGAAACCCGGTCGAGAAAGAACAAGATCGCTATGAGTGCCTCTTGCACCAGCTTAAACAGGGCGATTATTCGGCTGCTCTCAAAGCCTACCTTCAGCTTCTAGCGATCGCTGATGAGGGCATTCAACAACAACTGGTCGAGATTGTGCGAGAGCGGGTTTACTCATCGGCTACTGATGAACTGTTGCGAACTGAGCTGCTCGCTTACTTCAAGCCGCCACGAATCCTTGATTTTGAGGATGTACGAGTGCTTCTGGCTTCATGCCCTGATTGGTTCACCTCAAAAAACCTAGCACGGGCGCGGGCGGTCCAAGAACTGGTCGCTCAACGATGTGATGAAGAGTTGTTTAGAACGCTGATGATAGAAGCCTTAAGAGAATTAAACCACCAGACTCGTTCCTTCAACGCTGCTTATGCGTTGCTAGAGGCACTCAAAAAACCTGTTTGCGCTCTCGCCGTAGTACGACTCATGCCTTCGCTTCAGGACCAGACGACTCTTCAAGAGGTCTTCAAGAGAATTCTGGCAGCAGAACGCCAAGGAATTGACCCTTGGGAGAAACTTCCCATCGCTCTTGTTGAGCAGCAATGTCCTCTGACCTCTGCACTTGTTGGGGAGCTCCTAGCGGTGGGAGCAGAGGGTGAAATAGGCAGTCTTATTACCATGTTACTGGCTTCCGCCGCCGAGCCGACAATTGTTGTCCATCTTGTCCAAGAAGCCTGTCAAGAAGATTAAAGTATTAGATGAGAAAGTCGAGGGATTAACGGTACGGGTTGCTTATCAGGAATTTACCAACCGGGGGATTCTGATAGCTTTGGTGGTTGCTGTCTTGGGAGGTGCCGCTAAACTTTTCGGTTTTTTCCCCAATCCCTAGAAGTTACCCCCGATACTTAAACCTAACCTGAAATGGAGAATTAGGGTTTTGGGGAATTAGGGTTTTGGGGATTTTGGGGTGTTCAGCAGCCATTTATCGGCATTATTAGTCATGATGACAATCAGTCCTAAAACCTTATTATACTGACCATAAAGTTTTCTACCAGTCTCAATATCTAAATATTGGCATTTAACAGCAAATTTTAACCATACTTGGCTTTCTGCTGCTTCTGCTTCCGCATCATTTAATCTCAGCAAAAATGAACCCTTATATCGTCTTCTACGCCATGCCTCTGCTAAATTAGCACAGACAGAACGAGAAGAACGTCGAATTTGGTCAATTAATGAATATTTTTCCGACCCGGGAAACTTTTTAGACAGTTCAAAGATTTCCATAGCCAGATTAAAGGCGATTTGATAAACTTCTAGGTCTTCATGGGTGTTCAGCAATTTCTTCGGTTTTTGCACCATAATTCCCCTTTCCTGACTGATGATTCTCACTTTCCCTTATATATACCTCTTGTCAAACCTAAATTCAGGAAAATCCCCATTCCCCCACTTCCCCACCACCCCACTTCCCCACCACCCCACTTCCCCACCACCCCACTTCCCCACCACCCCACTTCCCCAAAAAAAATTTTTCCGAGGGTGATAGGTTTTCTGAAACAGGTGGGTAAGTTGTTCATAGAGAACAAAAAACACTTACCAAAGGATATACCCATGAACTCTACCTTCAAATTCAAACTCATCCAAGCTCTCAACAAAAAGAACGGTAACAAAGGTTTCACCCTCATCGAACTCCTAGTTGTCGTTATCATCATCGGTGTACTGGCCGCCATCGCTCTCCCCAACCTCCTCGGTCAGGTAGCCAAAGGCAGACAAGCGGAAGCTCGCACCAACCTCGGTACCATTAACCGCGCCCAGCAAGCTAACCGCTTGGAAAACGCCACCTTCACCACAGTTTCTAACTTGCCTGTTACAACCACTACTACCTATTATAGCTCGGTAGTAGATGGGGGGACGGGGAACATTAACCAATTAGGTGCGGCTCATCACGTACAGGCTAATACTACCTACCAGAACGATATTCGCGATTACGGTTCTGCCGTTGGTCAGACCACCGCTGGCGTTTACTCTGCTGTGGTTTGCGAGCAAACCGCTGCTCCAGACGTAAGTGTTACCCTAGGTTCCTTAACTGTTGTTCCTGGTACTCCAACCGCAGCTTGTATTACTACTTTGGCCAAAGAGATCAAGTAATCGCCGTCCAGAAGATTATGCGGGGTGCGCCTGCATACTTCTCTGACAATCGCAATTTCACAACTCAGCTTTAATCATACTCTAGCGGAAGGTGGCAGGGAAATGTTCTCTCGGAAACCTTGCGCTTTTGATTTTTGGGGGAAGTGGGGAAGTGGGGAAGTGGGGAAGTGGGGAAGTGGGGAAGTGGGGAAGTGGGGAAGTGGGGAAGTGGGGAAGTGGGGGAATTTCAACTAAAACCCCAACACCCGAACACCCCAACACCCCAACACCCCAACACCCCCCGCAACGCGCACGCAGTGACCACCCCAACACCCCAACACCCAAAATATAGTCAATATTGCCAGGGCCTAACTATGAAATACCTTCTTTTTTCAGCAATCAAATCACAGGCAAAAAAAGCGAGGGGTTTTACTCTAATAGAATTGTTGATAGTGGTGATTTTATTGGGGGTTCTCGCTGCCATCAGTTTACCGAGTCTCTTAGGACAAATCGCCAAAGGTAGGCAAGCAGAAGCTCGCGCAGCACTGGGATTAATCAATCGCGCCCAACAGGGTTATCGTTATGAAAAAGGGACTTTTGCTACTTTATCTGAACTATCTCTGGAAGCTGCCAGTATTTCCCTAACATTTTATAAGATCAGCGAAGTAGGAACTCGCGATGCTTTTGGAGCCGCCTATCGAGCGAATGCTTTGGCTCCATTTGATAACGATATTAAAAATTATGCCGGAGCGGCCGGACAAACGGCAGCCGGGGCCTATACCGGTATTGTTTGCGAGGATGAAACTCCTTTGGAAGATAATGTTTCTACCAGTAATTCCGCCGGTGTTCTTAGCTGTGTTGATGGCGTTAAAATTAATTAAAATAACCCCAAAAATCTTTTATTTTTGTTGATAAGTAAATGGTTATAATTATGAAGGACGTGATTTGTAGGTTAATTCATCGTAGGGTTAATTCATGAATTAACCCTACCATCGCGGTTGATTCATGAATTAACCCTACTTATTAAGGGGGGATAAAGGGGAGATCCCCCCGCCTATCGGCACCCCCCTTATCAAGGGGGGCAGGGGGGATAAAGGGGAGATCCCCCCGCCTATCGGCACCCCCCTTATCAAGGGGGGCAGGGGGGATCGAACCTAAAATCCATGTTTTAATTTAATTAAAACCAGCTACTTACGTTACTGATTATTGACTTTTATTTAAAGCTATGGTAAGCGTAAAAAAATCTCTCAATCTATCCTTACTTAAAACTCTGGGTTTAGTCGCCGTCATCGGTGGACTAATCATAGCTATTGTGGAAATGCAACAGGAAAAGGTGAAAACCTTGACCAAAGAAAAGTTATTAGATAGAAATTATCGTCAAGAGTCTCGCCTAGAAAATGCTCAGGTTGAGTTATTAAAAAATATACCTTCCTTTGGCTTTGACAATATGTTAGCCAATTGGTCAATGTTGCAGTTTATACAATACTATGGCGATGGGGATGCTCGTAGGGAAACTGGTTACGGTTTAAGTCCCGATTTTATGGAAATTGTCACCAAAAATGACCCCAAATTTGTCCGCGCCTATTTGATGATGTCTGTCGCTTCTTCCCTGAATGCTGGTAAACCGGAAAGAACCGTTGAGATTATGAATAAAGGTTTATCAAAAATCACTCCTGATGTCACCGATGCCTATTTTCTTTGGTTATATAAAGGAGTGGATGAACTATTATTTTTAGGTGATATTCCCGCGGCGAAAAAATCCTATCAAATGGCCGCCGATTGGGCAAAAATTGCTGGTAATAAATTTATCGAAAAATCCGCTAGGGGAACGGTGAAATTTTTAGAAACTAATCCCGATAGTCGCGCTCCTAGAGTCGGTGCTTGGATGTTAGTCTGGATAAATAGCCAAGACGAAGAAACCCGCAGGTTAGCTAAGGAAAATATCGAAAAATTGGGCGGTAAATTGGTTGTGATTAATGATAATCAAGTGATGGCAATTCCCCCCAAAGATTAGAGTTTGACCTATTTTTCATCTTCCCAAAACTTATGATTTAATAAGCCATCAATATCCTTAGAAAAAGGACAAACATCGGGAAAATTAGCATCATATTCAATTCGCATATTCTCCACCGCTTCTTGATAACAATCATCATAAATATCGGTTAAAAAACTGCATAAACTAGGAGAATCTTTCAGGATATCTTTTAACTTAAATTGACAGCGTTTAATTGTTACTTCCCAACCTCGATAACAGTCGGACAAAGGAAGATAACGCCGTTTTAAAGCCTGTTCAAATAATGTAATTAAACGGTTTTTAAGTTCCCTTTTGTCTCGTCTTCCCAAAGATTCCACCTCCTCGATCAAATTCTCTAAATCAACTTGAGATAAATCCCCAGATTTTAATTGTTTGACCGTCTTCTCTATCCACAAAGCAAAATCTTGATCATAAAGATTTTTTACCTTGGCTAAAGTCATAATTTTGAGCTGCTCTGTTGACTAATTACCTTTATTTTACCGAAACTTCGCCAATTCAGACTAAATCCGGTTATCAAAGACTGATTATTTATTCTCCCTATCCCAAGAGTGCCTCTCCTCAACCGATTTAGTATTATAGTTAAGGGATACCCCCAAAACCCAACAACTAACAAGCCACAAACTGCACCGATCGAGGGTTAATCACAGAAACCAAAAACCTAACTAATACTATCCAAAATTACTCATGACTTATGCTATAATAGTCCTATGAGTAAGTTGACCAGATCAGAAGCGGCTAAATTAAAAGGTGTAAGCGTATCGACATTAAGACGTTGGGAGTCTGAAGGTAAACTAATACCAGAAAGAACTGCTAACGGGCATCGACGTTATACCGTCTCTCAGTTGCTTGGAGTAAAAGAGAATCTCTCTTATACTGTTGGCTATTGCCGTGTTTCTAGTCATGACCAAAAGAAGGATTTAGAACGTCAAAAAGAAGTTGTCGAACTGTTTTGCGCTCAAAACGGTTGGCAAGTTGAAATTATAGACGACCTAGGTTCAGGACTTAACTACAACAAAAAAGGATTAAAGTGATTAATTCGGTTGATTGTTGATAGTAAAGTAGAGAGATTGGTCTTAACTCATAAGGATAGATTACTTAGATTTGGTAATGAACTAATCTTTAGTCTGTGCGAGCAATTCGGAACTGAA
>NZ_SFBZ01000160.1:0-4830 GCF_007095495.1 Microcystis sp. M_QC_C_20170808_M9Col
CGCTTAAACATTGATATTTTAGAGCAAACGATTAATGCTATTATTCAACGGCATGAGAGCTTACGCACAAGCTTTCCAATGGTTGAAGGAAAACCTATTCAAAAAATTGCTCCATCTCTAAAGATTAAATTATTAGTTATTAATTTAAAGGATATTTCCCAAGATCAAATTGATAAACAGATTATTGAAGAACTACAAAAACCCTTTGATTTAACTCAAGCTCCCCTATTACGATGTACTCTGTTTGATCTGGGATATGAAAATTATATTTTAGTTAACGTTTTCCATCATATTATTATCGATGGTTGGTCAAAGGGCATTTTATTTAAAGAATTATCTGAATTTTATCAGGCATTTTTATCCAATTCAACCGTAGATTTACCCGAATTAGCCATACAATATGCAGATTTTGCGGTCTGGCAAAGACAATGGTTACAAGGTGAAATCTTAGAAAATCAGTTAAATTATTGGAAAAAACAATTAACGGGCGCTCCTCCTTTATTAGAACTTCCAACCGATAAACCCCGTCTGGCTACTCCCAATTTTCGAGGTCATAGTATCTCGTTTCAAATTAACTCAGAACTCACCGAAAAACTAAAACTTTTGAGCCAAAAGTCGGGGGGAACCTTATTTATGACCTTACTGGCTGCTTTAAACACTTTACTCTTCCGTTATAGTGGTCAAGATGATATTTTAATCGGGACACCCACCGCCAACAGAAACCGACAAGAAATTGAACCTTTGATTGGTTTTTTTGTCAATACTTTAGTGCTACGGAATTCCCTAGAAGGAAATCCGACTTTTTCGGGATTATTACAGCAAGCTCGCAATGTTGTTTTAGAAGCGTATGCTAATCAAGATGTCCCCTTTGAACAAGTGGTTGATGGGTTAGAAATCGAACGAAGTTTAAGTTACAATCCCTTATTTCAGGTCATGTTTGCGCTGCAAAATGCCCCCCTCAATGCTTTAGAATTACCTGATTTAAAGGCTCAATATCTAGCTGTCGAAAACCAGAGAATTAAGTTTGATCTCAGCTTAGTTTTAGAGGAAATAGAGACGGAAAAAGGCTCTTATTTAGAAGGTTTTTGGGAATATGATAGCGACCTATTTACCGCCGAAAGAATTACCCGCATGGTGGGTCATTTCCAAACTTTATTAAAAGGAATTGTAGCCAATCCTCAGCAAACCATCGGGGAATTACCTTTACTGACTGAATCGGAAAAACAGCAATTATTAGTAGAATGGAATCAAACTCAAACGTCTTATCCTGATCATTACTGTATTCATCAGTTATTTGAAGAACAGGTAAAACGCACACCCGAAGCGGTAGCAGTTGTATATTCAGAGCAACAATTAACCTACAATGAGTTAAATTGTCGAGCTAATCAGTTAGCACATTATTTGCAGTCTTTAGGAGTAAAACCTGAGCAATTAGTGGGGATTTGTCTTGAACGTTCTTTAGACATGATTGTGGGGTTATTAGCGATATTAAAAGCGGGTGGTGCTTATGTTCCTCTTGACCCAGAATATCCAACTGAGCGTTTACTGTATATCCTCCAAGATGCTCAAATTAGAGTTCTGTTAACCCAAAAACATTTAATCGCAGGACTTCCAAAACACCAATCAGAAATCGTTTGTTTAGATACTGACTGGTCGTTTATCACTCAAGCACAGGAATCAAATCCCTGCTGTGAAGTTCAACCGGAAAACTTAGCTTATGCAATCTACACTTCAGGTTCAACAGGAAAGCCAAAGGGAGTGATGATTCAGCACTCCTCCGTTGTCAATCTTGCTCACGGACTGCATGAAGCTATCTATGCTCACCATCAGATTTCCCCATTGCGAGTCAGCATCAATGCCTCTTTAGCTTTTGACGCTTCTGTGCAACAAATTATTCAACTGATATATGGTCATAGCCTGAACATTGTGCCAGAAAAGGTGCGATTTGATAGCCATGCCATGTTATCCCACCTGCGGCAGCAAAAAATAGATGTATTGGATTGCACACCATCGCAACTGAGGCTACTAATTTCAGTAGGATTGCTAGAAAGTGACAATCATCCTCAATCTGTCTTGGTGGGAGGAGAAGCCATTGATGAATCTATGTGGGCTACTTTGGCCAAGGCTGAAAACATTAATTTCTATAACGTTTATGGCCCGACAGAATGCACTGTGGATAGCACGATATGTTTGATCACAGCTAACCTCAAACCAGTGATTGGTCGTCCCATTGCTAAGGTAGAAACCTATATTTTAGACGAATATTTGCAACCTGTTCCTGTTGGTGTGCCTGGGGAATTACACATAGGCGGTGCGGGATTAGCGAGAGGCTACCTCAATCATCCAGAGTTAACCAATGAAAAATTTATCCCTCATCCCTTCCATCAGGAAACAGAAAGCAGATTATATAAAACGGGAGACTTAGGGCGTTATTTACCCGACGGTAATATTGAGTATTTAGGACGCATTGACAATCAAGTAAAAATTCGCGGTTTCCGCATTGAATTGGGAGAAATTGAAACCGTTCTTAGTCAGCACAGTGCGGTCAAAACGGCTGTTGTAATTGCTCGGGAAGATGAGACAAATCAGAAACGTTTAGTCGCCTATATTATTCCCCAAATAGAGATTATTTCCCCTCCAAAAGAGCAAAATTCGCTTAATATTACTCAACTGCGGCAATTCCTGAAAGCTAAGTTACCAGAGTATATGATTCCTAGTGCCTTTGTCATTTTGGAATCCCTACCCTTAACACCTAATGGTAAGACTGATTACCGTGGTTTACCGGCTCCCGAATTCCAAAGCCAAGAGCAGTATATTGCGCCGCGTAACCCCATTGAAGAGATATTATCATCGATTTGGGCAAAAGTATTAAAAGTTGCACAGGTGGGGATTCACGACAACTTCTTTGAGTTAGGTGGACATTCATTATTAGCAACGCAACTAATTTCGCGCATCCGTGAGGCTTTTCAGGTAGAAATGCCCTTACGCGAGTTATTTGTTGCACCGACAATCGCCGAATTGTCCCAGGAAATAAAACGGCTTTCCGAAGGAGAACAACTCACTGAACTGGCGATTTTACCCAGGGACAAAGCAGCAGAGTTACCCCTATCTTTTGCTCAGACTCGTCTCTGGTTTTTGGCTGAATTTGAGTCGAATAGTTCTTTTTATAATATCCCCCTAGCCTTGCGTTTAGAGGGAAACCTGAACTCAGAAATCTTAATCCAGAGTTTAGAAGAAATTTGTGATCGCCACGAAGCTTTACGCACCAACTTCATTACCGTTGATGGTATCCCTACCCAAGTTATACAAGCACGAAACTGGACAGTTACGGTTGTAAATTTACAGTATTTATCTGGTAGTGAAAAAGTAATTGCGTCCCAAGAGTTAGCACAAAACCAAGCGATTCAACCCTTTGACTTAGCCGGTGAACCCTTAATCAGAATCACTTTAGTGGTGTTATCTGAAACGGAACATCTCTTATTAGTCTGTATGCACCACATTGTCAGTGATGGCTGGTCAATGGGGGTATTTATTCAGGAACTAACCGCCCTCTATAATGCCTATATTCAGGGATTATCTTCGCCGCTCAATCCCCTATCTATCCAGTATGGAGATTTTACCCTTTGGCAAAGACAATGGCTACAGGGAGAAGTCTTAGAAAACCAATTAAATTATTGGAAAAAACAATTAGCAGACGCACCAACTTTCTTACCCTTACCAACAGATAAACCTCGTCCAGCAGTCCAAACATTTACTGGGGTACATCAAGAGTTTCAACTATCCCTTGAACTCACCCAAAAGCTAACAGAATTAAGTCAGCAACAAGGGGTAACAATGTTTATGACATTGTTAGCAGTTTATGGAGTATTACTTTATCGTTATACAGGACAATCAGACATCTTAATAGGCACACCTATAGCTAATCGTAACCGTCGTGAAATAGAGAGTTTAATCGGCTTTTTTGTGAACACTTTAGTGATGCGGACTGACTGTTCAGAAAATCCTAGTTTTCAGGAATTATTGATGAGAGTTAGAGAAATGTCTTTAGGTGCTTATGCTCATCAAGATTTACCCTTTGAAATGTTAGTAGAAGCCTTACAAACAGAGAGAAATCTTAGTCATACTCCTCTATTTCAGGTAATGTTTGTCCTTCAAAATACTGCCTTATCTGAAATAGAGTTAACGGGTTTAACTATTGATTCTTTCCCCTTAGAAGTTGAAATAGCTAAGTTTGATTTAACCCTATCAATGCAAAATACAGAGACGGGATTAATGGGGGTTTGGGAATATAATACTGACCTATTTAATAGCGAGACTATTGAAAGAATGAACGGTCATTTTTTGACTTTGCTTGAGGGGATTATTACTAATCCCAGTGAGGGAATTTCTCAATTACCTTTATTGACTAAAGTTGAACAACAACAGTTATTAATTAACTGGAATAATACTGAGGTAGATTACCCTGCTAATAAGTGTATTCATCAATTGTTTGAGGAGCAAGTTGAACGGACTCCTAATGCTGTAGCAGTAACTTATGAAAATGAATCCTTAACTTATCGAGAATTAAATAATCGTGCTAATCAATTAGCTCATTATTTGCGGAAATTAGGCGTAAAAGCTGATACTTTAGTCGGTATTTCCCTTGAGCGGTCCTTAGAGATGATGGTGGGATTATTAGGTATTCTCAAGGCAGGTGGTGCTTATGTACCTCTTGACCCAGATTATCCCCAAGAACGCCTGAGCTTCATGTTAGAAGACTCTCAGGTAAAAGTGTTAGTAACTCAAGCAAAATTAGTCAAGTCTATTCCTGAACATCAAGCACAACTTATC
>NZ_SFBZ01000161.1:0-3038 GCF_007095495.1 Microcystis sp. M_QC_C_20170808_M9Col
CTGTTCTCGGTTTTCATCTTGTAGGGATTCTTGCTTTTTCCCTATCTACCCAGATATTTTTCTTTTTGGCAACCCTTGTCTTGTCAGGTTTTGACCCACTTGTGTCCGTCAGTCAGAGTTCGAGGTTTTTCTTTTGCCTTTAGTGATACTGATATACAAGTTATCGAAACCTACGATAAAACAATTCCCTTGATGAATCTTGATGAAAGAGAAATCAAAGATATTATTTTTAATCTCTTATCCAATGCGGAAAAAGCCATCCAAAAAGCTGAACGCAAAAAGGGAGAGATCACGATTAGGACCAGTATTGATACTTTAGAGGGAATTCAATATATTAAAATCATGGTAGCAGATAATGGCATTGGCATTGCCAAGGACATTCAGGATAAAATCTTCACCAGAGGATTTACCACTCGCGCCAAAGAAGGGGGTACAGGATTAGGTTTATATGTTGTCCATGAGATTATTAAAAGTTATGGAGGAAAAATTTACTTTGACTCTAGCGTCAAGGGAACTAAATTTTATGTGAGAATTCCTCTCAAACGCTATAAAATTTAGAAAATAACGAAACATTTAAATTTAACTATTTTGCCAAATCAAATAAGGAGAAATACCATGACTGTGTGTGATGACATTTTACTCAAACAAGAAATTGTGGTTATGGAAGATGATCTCTTCCTACAACAAGCTATCAAAGAAGCGATCAAAAAAAATCTGCCCTGGGAAATAAGAATAGTCGGAAGTGAAAAAGAAGCAATATCCTTAATTCAGCAGCAGGAAGCGGGTTATTACATTCTTGATGTCCACATGGGAAGCAATCGGGAACAGGAGGGATTGGATGCCTTAGAAAAAATCAAAGGCATTAACAGTCAAGCGTTTGTTTCGATTCTTTCTGCTTATCCTAATAACCGAAGACTAGCAGAAAACCTAGACGTTGATATTTTTATCGATAAGACTCCTAATATACAGGAAGATATTCGCAGTAAACTTATACCAAAAATGCTACAGTATCGGCTTAATTGTCTGCAAGCATCAGAAGCAGAAACCCGTCTCCATCTAGAGAAAATTTATTATGATTCAGATGTAAATATTATTGCTTACGAAAGACTGAAATCAGAGCCAGCATGGTTAAAAGAAAATGAAGGACAATATGTCGCTTTTGTTGATGGGGAATTTGTCGGTAGTTGCCAAAATAAGCAGGAGTTACTACAACAGCTTCGAGAGAAATATCCTGAAAAGTCAAGGTTCTTTAAGAAAGTTGACAAAGAAGATAGAATTATAGACATTCCCTACTTTGATATTGTTGAATAGACTTTAGAGAAATCTTTTATTATCCATCTAACGGAGTTTAATTCATGTACACAGATCGATATGAGAATATTCAAGGGTCTACTTATACACCAAGACCAAAAGCTTATCTAAAAGTTGTCAATCCTTCCTCCTCATCCCGTTATGGTGAAGTTGAAGCAATTGTGGATAGTGGGGCAACAATGACTTGCATTCCTGAATCAATAATTGCCAGACTTGGATATTTAGAGTACAGCCATCAAAAGGTGAGAGATGCTAATAATAACGTCGTCCTAAGAGAATCATATATTCTCAATATCACCATCGGCAATTATACATTTAATGATCTGGAAGTAATCGGATTTTCAAAATCTTATGCCCTGCTCGGTTGCGATATACTTAATCAGAGTAAAATCATGCTTGATGCACCTAACAATCGATGGATTTATAACTGTCCGGGACAATGTTTAGAATCAGATGGAACCACTGTAGATGCAACTCCATGAATAAAATCAAGAGATTTTTAAATAGGTTTTTAAAATTTGCTTTTTTGGGTAAAATTCCGTCTACTAGACCCATTGTTGATATTGATGAATCCTTTCTGGAACCTACCAATCAGATCAATACAAATGCCGACGAATCCAGTCAAGATCAGATTAAAAATCAGTTAATCATCAAAATTAATTGGCTTTTAATGATAGTTTGTGCTGTTTCCTTTGGATTTATCATTATTTATCCTTTAATCTATCCTGATAAAGCCGTTCCTGATATTATCCAAAATGCTTTCTTTACTACCTTAGGATGGTTTGGCGGTGTCTTAGGAGCCTTTTTTCAAGTAGAGCAAAATAAATAACTAATTTTCAAACTAAATCCTATCGGAGGAGAAGCGAGAGAAAAAATCTATTGAATCGGTGGAAAACTGTGGCAGCTTTGAGCCAAGTCACCCGGTCAATCCACATAAATTATCAGAGATTCGGGAATCTAATCTCGGATTGATTGTCTTTCTGCGTCGAGATTTCTTGAGATATACAATTACACAAAACTCGCAACAATTTGAAAGCTTATATGGTAATTATGATCTATCTTGGAATCTAGAATCGTTTCTTAAACTTTCCTATTGGCTCTGCATACAATCATCGGTTATTAATGCTAACCCTCAAGATTTATTCGATTGTTCAATTGAAGATTTAAAAGAAAAACTAGAACGACTTTGGGGCAAAAAATTAGGAGCAGATAATGCAAGGGAAGCTAAGTCAGACAATTGGATTTTTGCAGCTTTAACCGATTTTAATGGAAGACTACAAGCGCGGGATATTGTGAGATTTTTGTACCATGCTGCTAATATTACTGTAGAAAAAAAAGAAGAAATACAATTTACTAAATGGTCGAATACTAGACTGTTACCTCCCCAAGCGATTCGACGAGCGCTTAAACCCTGTAGTGAAGAAAAAGTTGACGAGTCTAAGGAAGAATATCCTATATTTAAAAGCTGGGCAGAAAGTTTACCTCAATATAGTGATAGAAAAATTCCTTTTTCTCTAGAACAGTTTAATCTGGATGGCACTCAAGTCAATGTTCTTGAGCAAATGGGAGTAATTTATGAGGACAAGGATAAAGAAGATGCAGTTCGTTATTATAGCAATTCTCTGACTTATGAGGTACAGTAGCAACAGTGAGTAAACCAATTGCGAATATCTTTTTGAGTAACTTCTAACATAGCCAATTCAATCCCTTCTATTAAGTCTTTGTAA
>NZ_SFBZ01000162.1:0-38352 GCF_007095495.1 Microcystis sp. M_QC_C_20170808_M9Col
CCGAAACTATCTATTTCTGTAATGGTCAATTCTTTAAAAGGAGTCTCTAGTCGTAGGTATGGACAAGCTGGATATCCTAAGCCATACGGGAAAGACGCTCTTTGGTCGCCCAGTTATTTCGTCTCTTCTGTAGGAGGTGCGCCACTGGAAGTTCTTAAGTCTTATATCAAAGATCAGGAAAAGCCGTCGTAAAACGACGGGGTTTTAACCCAAATTTTCGATAAGCGTCAGGCTAATATAGAAAAAGACGGCATAGATTTCGCCGACCTGGAAGCGATTTTTAGCGGGCCGATAATCGAGCGCGTGGATAACCGTCAGAATTACGGCGAAATTCGAGTGATTCTAGTGGGTACAATCGATAATATCGTTTTGGTGGTGGTTTATACATGGCGTGGCTCGGTTCGTCGAATAATTAGGGTTAGCTGAATAAATCTAAAAACCTTGTTGGGTAAGACTTTTAGACTTTTTGTCAATCAAAAAGTACCAGATATGGGAGTGGTCGGGGGGAAAATCCCTGGACTTTTTCCCTGCAGACCCTAATTAGTGCTAGGAGGGCTAACAACCGTGAACGAAGAACATATTACCAGAGTCACCCGCGAACAGTGGGCGAAGTTGAAAGGCAAAACAGACTGGAAGAAAGTTAAAGGGATGAGCGAGGCGGAAATTGCCAAAAACGCCCTAGAAGACCCCGATAATCCACCGCTGCCGGCTGATTTTTTCGATGAAGTCGTGGAATGCACCCCAGTTTCCTTGAATCCCTAACCCTCCGATTAGTAACTGGATTTGGGGATTTTATCGGGGGCTGTATTAGCTTAGACTAACACAGCCCAAAGTTACCGTTTAAATGTCCAAATCCGTAAGATTTAAACGCGGTCCGTGGGTTTCGATAAATTCCCGCCGGGGGGCAACTCGATCGCCCATAAGAATCGTAAATAATTCCTCAGCTTTGGCTGCATCTTCGATTTCCACCCGTTTTAAAGTGCGAGTTTCAGGATTCATGGTAGTATCCCAAAGTTGTTGGGGCATCATTTCTCCTAACCCTTTAAAACGTTGGATGGTGTAGTTAGCATTGGAGGGAAATTCCGCTATCTTTTGCTGTAATTCTCGATCGCTATAGCAGTAGGAATGATTTTTACCGCGTTCCAATTTATAGAGAGGAGGACAGGCGATATATACATAACCTTGGTCAATTAAATTCTTCTGATAACGATAGAAGAAAGTTAACAACAAAGTTCGGATGTGGGCGCCATCCACATCAGCGTCAGTCATTAAAACAATGCGATGATAGCGCAATTGTGAGGGGTCGAAATCTTCTCCTTTAATCCCTAAACCGAGGGCCGTAATTAAGGATTGAATTTCCGTATTTTTGTAGATTTTGGCATCATCGGTTTTTTCGATATTGAGGATTTTTCCCCGCAGAGGTAGAATCGCTTGAAAACGACGATCACGCCCCTGTTTGGCACTGTTATGGACGAAAACGCCGGAAGCAAGGGCAAAGTTATGGGTATGAGGAACCTCGATATCATAGACATCGAATCTTGTTTCTAATCGCTCGATCGCCACAACTCGATGATTGTAATTAGCCACCGCTTCTAAGGCTTTATTTTTATCACCATCAAAGTAGCGATCGCAGAAAGAATCAAATCGCAATATTGATTTATCCCGCGTCTGAAGCCGATATTTTTGATAAGCTTCCAAATCAATATAACCTCGATCGATCTCAATTTGCTTTAAGGTCGCTAGGGTTTTTTGATAGTAAGTTTTCTTGATTGTGTTAATTCCCTGCCAACGATTATACCCATCAGCGATCGCATGAGTGAACAACCAAGAATCGGAAGCGGGATTCCAGACCATTTCATAACCGCTAATGGTGATTCCGGGGTCATGAAGAGCGGACAATTTCCGATACAAAGGCATTAAAGCATCTTCTGGAGTTAAAGCCGCAGCAGGTTTATAGCTACCATCTCTTAACAGGAAAAGATGGTCAGGAGTACAAATAATCGCTTCACCATGATCGAGAGTAATTTTAATTACTTCTGCGTCTTTTTTGGTGATGCGGGCATTAATAACTCGTTCAACCCCGATCGTGCCATTGTCACGAATGGTATAACAAAAATGTTCCTTTCCTTGGGCTTGTTCGGTCACTAGCTGTTTAAAACTGAGGTTGCGTCCATCGACAAGGGCGATTTCTGTATCACCATGAAAACAACCGCCGGCGCTGTCCCCTTCAACGATGTAAATTTCTGACCTTTCTGGGTCTCTTTCGCTACAATCAGCCAATTTACCCGGTAAAGGTGAGGATTCCAGGACCGATTTCCGTCGTACTAAGTCCCGGGCCCGACGGGCCGCTTCCGCCGCTTTGTACGCTTGTACTGCTTTTTCGATAATCGTGTCGGCTACTTGGGGATTTTGTTCTAAGTATTCGTTGAGAGTTTCCCCCACCAGGGAATCAACAATACCCCGGACTTCGGTGTTACCCAATTTGGTCTTGGTTTGTCCCTCAAATTCCGGTTCGGGGACTTTGACGGAAATAACGGCGGTTAAACCCTCACGGACGTTTTCCCCCGCTAGATTAGGCTCGTTTTCTTTAATTTTATTGCGTTTACGAGCGACATTATTTAAAGTACGAGTCAGAACTGCCTTTAATCCTTCTAGATGGGTTCCCCCGTCAATGGTGCGGATATTATTAGCAAAACCGAGAATATTGTCGCTATAGGCATCTATACACCACTGAAACGCCACTTCGATATTAATTCCGTTCTTTTCCCCCGATACATAGATAATATCTTTGTGCAGGGTTTCTTTTTCCCGACACATATAGGCGACGTATTCTTTAATACCCCCCTCATAACAATAGGTTTCGATGTGGGGTTCTTCGGGACGGTAATCGCTAAAGGTGATTTTAACACCGGCATTTAAGTAGGCTAGTTCTCGTAAACGTCCGGAGAGGGTACTGTAATCAAATTCGATGCCTTGGCTAAAAATTTCGGTGTCCGGCAGGAAATTAACCCTAGTTCCCGTTTTTTCCTCTTGACTGGGACTGCTGACCAATTCTGTGACGGGGATACCTCTTTCGTAGCGTTGGGTATGTACTTTATGATCGCGCCAGACGGTGACATCGACCCATGCAGAAAGGGCATTAACGACGGAAATCCCGACTCCGTGTAACCCTCCCGACACTTTATAACCACCACTGCCAAATTTACCGCCAGCATGAAGTATAGTGAGAACGGTTTCGAGGGCAGATTTACCCGTGGTGGGGTGAACATCGGTGGGAATACCCCGGCCATCGTCGGTGACGCTGACGGAACCATCGGCCTTGATATCCACTTCGATATGAGTACAGTAACCCGCTAGGGCCTCATCGATCGAGTTGTCCACCACTTCATAGACTAAATGATGTAGTCCCCGCGGCCCAGTCGTACCGATATACATCCCCGGCCGCTTCCTGACTGGTTCTAACCCTTCGAGAACTTGTATCTGTTCCGCGCCGTAGTTACTTGTCATAAAATTTCCCTGAAAAGGCTGTGATCCCTGATTGAACCTAAATGAATGGCAAAATCTTCAAAAATTTTAGCACATAAGGGTTAAAGACTGCTTAAATGGCTTTAGGGAGAATTTTTTATTGGGGTTGGGGTGTGGGAGGTGGGGAAGTGGGGAAGTGGGGAAGTGGGGAAGTGGGGAAGTGGGGTGTGGGGTGTGGGGTGTGGGGAGAACAAAGCTGCCTTTTGCCTTTTGCCTTTTGCCTTTTGCCTTTTGCCTTTTGCCTTTTGCCTTTTGCCTTTTGCCTTTTGCCTTTTGCCTCTTTAAATAATGTCATCCTCAAATTTATAACCGACACCGACTACAGTTTTGATAAAGATCGGATTAGCAGGATCGGGTTCTACTTTTTTGCGTAAGCGTCGGATATGGGTATCTACTACCCTTTCATCGCCAAAAAAATCATTTCCCCAGAGATTATCGATTAATTGGGTGCGACTCCAGACGCGATTGGGATAACTGACAAAGGTAGCGAGTAGATTAAATTCTAAGGTGGTTAAATCGAGGGTTTCCTCCGGCATTCCTTCCAATTTACGAACAGCAGAATGTTGATCTAAGTCGATCAGAAAATGACGGCTGCGATGGAGTTGCTGGGGTTGACTATCGTGTCTTAAACTACGTCTTAATAATGCCCTTACGCGAGCGGTTAATTCCCGGGGACTAAAGGGTTTGACCATATAATCGTCGGCTCCCGTAGATAGACCGATAATGCGATCGATTTCTTCTCCCCTAGCCGTTAACATTAAGATATAGGGGTCTTTTGTCCCGGGTTTTTGGCGAATTCTAGCACACAATTCTAGTCCGTCTAATTCCGGTAACATTAAATCTAAAATAACTAATTCCGGTTGCTTTTGATAAAATAGTTCTAGTCCTACCCTACCATTATAAGCCAGATGACAAGTAAAGGACTCCCGCTCTAAAGTTTGCTGAATCAAATGGGCGATTTCAATTTCATCTTCGATAATAACGATATCCATAAGTAAGTAGTTATAATTTAATTGAAGATAGATTTTGCCTTTGATCCCCCCTGCCCCCCTTAATAAGGGGGGTGCGGATGCCCCCTGCTCCCCTTAATAAGGGGGAATCTGACAATTTTTAAAACCTACCTACTTAGGCATATTTTAACATATTAGCCATTCATTTCTTGCTCGGGGTTGAACATTGAAATAATTGTAATTTTTGCTCATTTTTTGGGGGGGAGAGTTGGCAACTCTCCCGACTTTGGTGGACTGGGAACTTTTCAAGGTAAAGCGACAAACTGCTCACCGGAGGGAGTTGATTGCACTTGAATTAACACCGGTTGACCGATGCGATCGCCAGTATTGGGATCAAAGCTAATTTTTCCGGTGGCCCCTGTTTGTTGAAAATTGCCGGAGCGCAGCCTGGACTGTAGGCCCTGACGTTGAGTATTTTCCCTTAAACCGGCAATAATCACCCGTGTAGCGTCAAAACTGGTGGCTGTGCGCCAACTAACTGGACCGCGCCACTGTTCCTGCATAAGATTGGCAAAAGTCTGGTTAACCGAGGGGTGCCAGGGTGCGGCAAGGGTTAAACCTTGGGCGTTTTTGCCGCCATCTTCGAGGGTGCGAATATTGTAGAGGGTGGGACTACTAAACAGAGGCAAACGCTGACGATTGGAGCGAATAACCTCAAAAACGGGATCGAGACGATCAACATGAGCGACGACAAATAGACCGTTAGCACCCCCAGAAATCGCCTGATTAAGAGCTTGATCGGCCTTAAAATTGGGGACACTCAGATCACAGACTATCGGCACAATTTGACCGCCTTTTTTCGCCACATTAGCCATCAACTCATCTTTAAAGGAAATATTATCAGGAGCTTGAGAATCGTAGCAAAAAGCAATTTTCTGGACTTTAGCAGTATTTACTATGTAATTTGCTAAGGTTTCCGTAATTTTGCCGTTAGAAGCCACGAGACGAAAGATATAATTTCCCGCACCGGAGAGATTATTAGCCAGGGAGGTGGGAGAAATCATCACCAAACCGCCTTTTTCGTAGATGGGAGCGGCGGCTAAACTGGCATCGGAGGCATTATGACCGATAACAGCGATAATATCAGGATTTTTGACTAATTCACCAGCTACCTCTTTCGATATCTGCGGCTGATTATCGTCATTAACCACGATAACCATCAGTTTTCTGCCGTTGATCCCTCCCTGTTGATTGATCTGGGTTTGTGCGCTGGCGACTCCTCGCAATATTTCCTGAGCGACGTTGGGATTAGTTGTAGCTGGCACAACAACGGCGATTTTAAAGGGATTTGAGCCAGTTTGCAGGTTGCTGAGATAAATTACGCTTTCGGGATCGTTGGGACGTTGAGCGAGGGATTTTTGCAGGAGTTGCTCTGCTTCTTGGTGATCACCTTGAGCAATGGCAGCGATCGCTGATTCTTTGGTGGTGTTAGAATTAGTTTTGATCAGGAGATGATTGCCGTAACTGATGCGGGGATTATTATCGGCTTTTGGGGCAAATATTGCCGAGATTTGGGGAAAAAGAAACCAACCGATCAACCCCAGTAAAACATAGGAAATTGGCGGTAAACCCGCTTTTTTGCTGGTCTTTGTCATCGCTTTACTCCTTAACTTTGCTGATTTAATTCGGCTAAACGGCGGTTAATTTCGTCATCAAGGCTTAAGAAATCGATTTCTTGAGCTAATTTCTCGCTATAGTTCTCGCTTAATTCACTATAGACGTTTTCTTTTCGATAACGGTCGTTAATCGCTTCATTGGCATCCTCAAAGCGATCGCGGGAGGTATTGAGGTTGAGACTACTATCAAATTCGTTTATTTTACCTAAAGCCTCATTCATGGAACTAATCGCTTTTAAGTTGCTCATTTCTAACTTATAATGCTCGATTTTTTCCTGCTCTTTGCGAAGTTTTTCCTTAGCAGCAATGACCACTTTTTCGGCATTATCAACCCGATCTTTCATGGCGGGTAGAATTTTTTCTAGGGAGATAACCTTAACCATAGCCAGTCTTGCCGCTTCTTGAAGACCTTTTTTTTGAGCGGTGACAGCCTGCTGCAAGTAGTTTGTGTGTTCCTGTTTTTTTGCCTCGTATTGTGCTTGGGCTGATTGCTGGGCCGCTACTACTTTCGCCACCGATTCTGTCAATTCCGCTAGGGATTTTTGCATCGATTCTAGGGATTCTCTGGCCGATTCTACGGCAATTTTGCCGCCGGATTCGATGGGAATACCCCACAACCAATTCCAGATCGCAACGAGAGAATTTCCTGCCTTATCACCGATCAGCCAAAAAATCAAGGCCTTTGGGGTTAATTTTTTTAACAATTTCATGCCGTTTGTCTCCTAGAGGTGTTACCTGTTAATTAGGAGTGATGGCCGACTTTGATGCAGTGGGTAAGGTTAATTTTTGTAAAAAGTCTTGACAAGGATAGGAAGGTTTAGACTGGACCGGCAGATTTAATGGGAGCGAGGGGGACAAATTGACCCTTTTTGACCTGTAGAATCAAGTAGCGGCGATCATCAGGATTATTGTTCATGTTGCGGACACCATTCTCATCGAATCTAACAGTGCCAGTCATTCCTTCGATAGAAAAATCGTTTCTTAAAACTTGATTTAATAATTCTCGATCGAATTTTTGTCCTTGTTGGTATAACTGTCGCAAAGCGGTGAGGATAACTTTGGTCGCATCGTAGGCCATGGGAGTGCGCCAAACATTGATCTTATTTTGCCAAAAACTGTGGATATAATTATCTTGTTTGAGATCATACCAAGGCACGGTGATAACTAAATTTTCTACTCCTTGTTTACCTTCTGCAAGGGTGAGATAACTTTGAAAGGTGGGGGAACCTAAAATCACTAAGTTTAACTGTTGTGCGGGACGTTGCTTAAAGATACTGACGGCTCTTTTCAGATCGTTAATATAGGGAGCAATCATGAGAATATTTACTTGGTATTGAGCGATTTTTTGATAAATTTTCTCTTGATCTAAATTATTTTTTGGTTCGATATTGCAGTCAAAATCTGCATCTTTAATGACTTTTTGAAACTGCTGACCGAGAAGAATGTTTCTATATTTTTGAGCGAAGTTATAATTATCCCCAGAGCGATTATCGTAACAAATTAAATTAGTGGGGTTTTGGATAATTAGCTTGTCAGTTTGTTTGCGGATGTATTCACTTAAGGTTGTGGCAAAAGTTTCCAGATCGGGAACCATCTTATACACATAGCCATTACCGGAGATTTTCGGGGAAAAGCTGGTGGGAGATAGGGCAACAATTTTCCCTTGTACATAGATATCTTTGGCCGCTTCACTAGCAGCAGAAGCATTATGACCAACCACTGCTAAGATTGACGGATCTTTAACAAATTTTTCGGCTCGATCTTTGGCATCTACGGGGCTATTATTATCATTAGCGACCACTACCTGTAGAAAGTGAAAATCGGGGTTTTTGGCCTGTTCATCGTTTAACTCCTCTTGGAATAAAGCAATACCTCGTAAAATTTCCTGAGCAGTTTCTGGATTATTACCAAGCGGAACACTGGTGGCAATTTTTAAGGGATTTCTGTCTTGATAGGCCGCACGAGCGTTATTATAATAGATGCGAATCTCTGGATTATTGGGCAAGCGATCAAGGGATTGTTTAAAAAGCTGAATTGCTTGTTTATATTCTTGGTTTTTAAAAGCTTGTCTTCCCCGTTCAATACTGTTATCTTGTCGGTTTGTCTTTAATAATATTTCTTCACCTAAGCTAATTTCTGGGTATTTACTAGCATCATAGGAAAATACTCCTCCCCAATATAAAACTGATAAAGTTACCAGAATACTTAAAATAAATAACAGAGCTTGTTTCCAGCGACTAGATAGACGTAAAGGCCAACTTTGCTCATAACTATTTTGGTGATTTTCCTCCGTATTTTCAGGGGGTAAAGGTAAAATTAACGGTGGTTCTTCAGGATTTTCTATCAAACGAGGCAGTAAAGAAGAACTAGCAGCATCCTTCTCAAATTCATGTAATCTTAATTCTTGTCGAGCGCTTGTTAAGGATTCCTGTAGGGATTTATGTTCAAGAAAATTGGGAAGAAAAACTTCTAGAAATCTCAAAGCAACCCGCACAGCGATGGGTTCTTTCATAACAATAATATGGGGTACTCCGATATTAGCCAACTGACGACCGATACCTAACCCATCGCAGGAGTTACAGATAACAAGTTTTAAGCCTTTTTTAACAGCTATTTCTAGGGAATTTCTTAAATTATGTTCAGGAGATAAAGCCGTATCATTATCAATGATAAAAACTCCATCATGTCCGTCGCTAGTGGTTTGACTATGACCTAAATAAACTACAATATCCCATGGATTTTTGATCAACTCATTCTGAATATTTTTCGGTGAAAGAGGAACTTTTAAACCTGGACTTAATATTTTGTGAATATTTTTCGGTGAAAGAGTATCTTTTAAACCTGGACTTAATATATGCAGAGAAACCTTATCTTGGTTTCCTAGTAACGTTTGCAAACTGGATAAACACAGGGAATTATGCTCGTTTTCGATGTCAATATTGCCCAAAATTACTAAAACCTTAATCGGAGGAGTAAGGTTAATTATCGGAGGATTTCTCTGGATAGTAAGAGCAATTTCCACATCATTCCACCAATCCCGTAAAAAATTCCAACACTCCCAGGGAATTTGTTGTAAATCAAAGTGGGTAGTTTGGATAAAAAATCTTACTTCTGACTCAGTACCTATATGGAACAAGATACGATTTTGTATCGAACTCAGAGAACTGGAATTTAGCCATTCATTTAAGCTATCTTTTAAAGTTTGAGTGGCTTTTCTGAGGTTGTCTCTAGGATCACCTACCGCTGCATGGGTGATCATACTATGAGGAACGGTAATTCCTAAACTGGGTTGACTTTCTACCCAATGATAATAAGCTCGACGATAATTTTGCAAAGCGGCAGCAATGTCAAGGTTAGGGACTAATTTCCCGTCAGCAAAAGGTGCTATCAAGAGATGATTGTCACGAATTTCTAGAGTGACGGAAAATCCCGTTTCAAAACTGCCATCACCAATTTTCAGAATCACAACTCTGCTCATGTCTTTACCCTTGACATTTTCTGCTATCTCTATTAAATCCTAAACTGTTCGGTAATGCTACTGTCCCCTAAACTTAGGTTAACATTAAAGCGATCGTCGGCATCAGCTAGAAAATAAAGCTGTAGATAGCTATCTAAGGGTTTCTCCCTTGCTATTGCTTCTAAACCGGGGATTAATTGGCCTATTTCATCGCTAATTTGCAAAGATAAACCGGGGGGTAGCTTGGCAAAATTGTCCATGGCATAGGCACGAATTAAGACAGCAATTCTCTGGTCACTGGTCGATAAAACTCCCACCATTAAAGCGATTTTATAACCCATTAATTGACTACCCACATCGAGCATTTTACGGATAGCAGCATTAGGATAATGAGGATCGATATTCCAGAGATATTCGGCCGCTTGCCAGCGAATAGTTTCATCTTGGGTTTGATGTTGCAGTTTTGCTAAAGCTTCCTGTGGGGTTAAATGTTCCGAAAATTCCACCTCTTTTTGACTAGCATACAGTTGTCTAATTTCTCGCTGAATATCTGTCGGAGATTCTCGGCCGCTGATTTTTTCAGCAGCCAACAAAAACCCTGGATTAATTGGACGATAATTGTCGAGAGTGTTGAGGATTTCCTGCCATTTCTCTGTAATAATTCCCTGCAACCATTGACTAAGTTTAGTGGGGATTACCTCTAAACGCTGCTGATAAAGTTTTTCTCGCCATTGTTGATTATTTAACAAAGCTAACCACTGCTGAAAACTAATATCTAATCTCGGAGAATAGGGTGAAACTTGACCTAACTTTTTAATTAAATTTTCTGCTGTTGCTGGCGATAAATTTGCTAAAGATTCCAGTTTTTCTTGTTCACTCTCTCCCTCTAAACAACTCTGCCAAAGAATATCTAAATCATCAATAATTTGCTCACTGTCCAAATAATATTGATGGTAAATTGGATCGTATTCTGCGAGATTTTTAACATCTTTTCTGGATATAAAACCCCAGATATTGAGAAATTTTTCTGCTAAATCTACCTGCACCCCTAGATAAAAATCGGCCGCTAAATCGGGAATATCAACCCATTCTTGCTCTATTGTCAATCCCTCAATGTCAATAGCTTGACTGGGAATAGTGGTAACTTTTTTATCTTCAATTTGCCAAGTAAACCCGTTAATAAACTCCCAAAGATACTGATGGTTTTCAGGTATTATTTGAAGGGAACAATCAAGATTATCTTTCAGCCAATTGCTTAGGCATATTTGCACTAAGTAATTAATCAAAGCCTGATTTTTGGCGGTTTGATTAGAGTATTGACCGAGAATCGATCGAGCTTGTTTAATCTCTGTTTCCGAAAAAGTTAGCCAAAGGGATTTCGGGTTAATTTGTTGCAAAATATCGAGGTTGACTTTCATGGTATCTCCTAACAGATTAGATTTGAGTTAAGTAGGACTGACAAAAATATTCCAGATAAGCATCGATCTCTTGTTTTTGCCGAGATTGTAATTTAATCTCATTTAACAAAATAGGACAATCTTTGCCTTCCCTTGCACAGAGTAGCTGATAAATTTTTTTACATAATTGGGTTATTTCTCGACTAATAGTAGATGAGTGAACTCCCAATCGATTAGCGATCTGTGCTTGCGTCATCTTTTGATGATAGTAACAATATACAATCTGTTTAACTTCATCCTCAAGAGTGATTAATAACTTATTAATATCTTCCTGGATTTCTTGCTGTTGTAGTAAATCTTTACTTGGCTTCTTGCTGGGGATATTTTCCCAAAAGTAATTGCTATTATCGTCATAATTAGTAGGCTCAAATTTAGAGTAAGGAGGATCGATATGATTACGCATTATCTCCCCTATTTGATTGAGTTTTGCTTGCACTTCCTCAACGGTGAGAATAACTTGCGGTTGTAACTGCCGTAGGCGATCGATTACCTGTTGCCAATCCTCCTCTTGCCACTTATCCAATGATCTAAGAGAAGCTTTTTTAACCTCTCGAAAACAGTTAAATATTAGCAGATGATTCTCGGTAAAGATACCCGATGTTCGTAAAACTTTTTGAATTTTATTCGCACTAAAAAGACTGACTATACCGAGATTAGTCCTGCCAATCGTTTTATACTCTCCTCGCAGAAAATTATAGAGAGTATTTCTTAATTTTTTATCTGTCCATTTTTCTAAGATTAAGCGAAAAAATCCCGGTTTGGTCTTGTTATCCTGAAAGTTACCGTAAAAATTGCGAGGATTGTTGGTGATTGCCGTAGAAAGCAAATTCAGCAAATAGTAGAATAGGGTTTCATAATCAGCATCGATCCGATGACCGACATTTTGATAAACCCTTTGAGTTACCATACAGGAGCGATATTGTAAGAAAACCATCCAATGGGACTTGAGTAATTGGTTATTAGGATCATTCTGTAACCATTGCCACAGATAAAAATACACCGCTTCATCATCGGCCACGCTTCCAGCGATCGCATCGATCGATTTTCTTAATTGTGGCACTTCACACCAGAAAACTCGATCGCCTTCAATGGTCTTAATAGTAGTACAAAAGCACCTAATGCTCATCTCTATCACCGGCTACAGGTATCTGCTATCTGATTAGGTAAAAACCGAGGATTTTCTGCAAGAGTAGCAAATAAATTGAGCGATTGCCTTGCCAAGCGCACCTCTTTCTCTGACAATAGATGAGAGACTGATGAGAAACTATCAGTTATAGTGAGACAGCCTTAGCAAACCAGTACAAGACTCATAAATTCACTCTGAGCTGCCACAAATAGCCGTCATATCAACTTCTAGGACAAAAATTAGGAATGCGAGTAACTTTTACCGAAAATCAGGGTTTTAGAAAGGAATTGAATAAACGGGTTGATGCTTATTTTACCGAAAACGGCATCCCCACCAGAGATAATTTGGCCATGTACCTGAAGACGATCACGATTTTAACTTGGGTAATTGCCGCTTGGCTATTTGTACTTTTTGGTCCGGATATCTGGTGGCTAAAAATTATCGGTTGTCTGGTTTTAGGAGGAGGATTAGCAGGAATCGGTTTTAGCATTGGTCATGATGCAAACCATGGCGGCTATTCTAGTAAAAAATGGGTTAATTCTCTCCTTGGCATGACCTACGATTATATCATCGGTACTTCCAGTTATCTCTGGCGTTTTCGTCATAATTATCTCCATCATACCTACACCAATGTTTTAGGGTACGATGTGGAAATTCACGGCGATGGTATCGTGCGAATGACTCCCCATGCCGAGCATAAATGGTATCATCGTTATCAACATTTATTTATCCCGATTCTCTACGCTATAATTCCTATCTATTGGTCATTCTCCGATGTGCGCTCTATTCTCTTTGGTCATCGTTTTGGCGAGATTAAAATTCCTAATCCTAAACCGATCGATCTATTCGTTTTATTGAGCGGAAAAGTTGTTTATCTCTTTTGGTTTATTGGCATTCCTCTCTTAGTTGGTTATAGTCCCCTAGAAATAGCGATCGGTTTTCTCATTGCTTTTATGACCTATGGAGTGCTTGCCTGTCATGTATTTATGTTAGCTCACGTTTTGGAACCCGCCGAATTTATTCAACCCTCGGCAGCTAACCAAATCGAAGACGAATGGGCAATCTTTCAAGTGCGAACTACCGTAGATTTTGCTCCTAAAAATGCCTTTTTAAATTGGTATTTAGGGGGATTAAATTATCAAGTTGTTCACCATCTTTTCCCGCAAATTTGCCATATTCACTACCCCAAAATTGCCCCAATCTTAGCGGAAGTTTGCCAAGAATTTGGCGTTAATTATGCCGTTTATCCCACCCTGCGAGGTGCTTTAGCTTATAATTATCGTTGGCTCAGACAATTAGGCAATAAACAAAGTAATTTCGATCTCAAATTAGCCAGCTAAAATCAGGAGTCAGGAGCCGGGAGACAGGAGGCAGGAGTTGAGAGTTGGAGTTTTAGGGAGTTGGAGTTTTAGGGTTTTGGGGTATTAGTTGAAATTTCCCCACTTCCCCACTTCCCCACACCCTACACCCTACACCCTACACCCCACACCCTACACCCCACACCCTACACCCCACTTCCCCACTTCCCTAACAAAAATGAACCTACCCAACTCGATTACCCTATCGCGACTCTTGGGACTGCCATTAATTTTATACTGGTTGCACCAAGGCACAGAAATCGATCGCTGGTTAAGTTTAATTATCTTTCTGATTGCTGCCAGCACCGATTGGCTCGATGGTTATCTAGCGCGAAAATTCAATCAAATCACCGAATTAGGGAAATTTCTCGATCCTTTGGTCGATAAATTGCTGGTTCTCGCTCCCCTCTTAGCTCTGATTGAAATGGATTTAATTGCTGCTTGGGGAGTATTTTTGATTCTCGCTCGCGAATTAGCGATCGCTGGTTGGCGCATTAATCCGAATTTAACAGGAAATAGCGACATAAAAGGGGCTAATTGGTGGGGAAAAAGCAAAACAGTCAGCCAAATTGTCGCTATCGCTCTCTTAATTGCTCCCTTGCCTTCTGAATATAACTTAATTTCTCAGATTGCCTTTTGGCTATCAGTAGCATTAACTTTAATTTCTGGCGTGATTTATATCACACCCAGCCGAAAATTAACCCAAAATTGATAAAAACTTGACTATTAGCAATAATTCAGGAAACAAACCAAGAGAAAAAGGTTGGATTTTTTTCTGGGTGTGTAATAATCGAGTAGAGTATTGTCAAACTCTTCAAATTCAAACATATCATTCAAAGAAAAAACTATGGCCACTGACACTATTACCGTATCTTTTGAAAAAGCCACCATGGGCGCTAGTTTCACGGTTGGTCAACATAACACAGTTGCCAAGTTCTTGGAAGCCAATCCTAATGCCCCTATTTCCCTGCCGACAACACCCGGGGGTACATATAATCTCACTTCCATTGGCGTTTTCCTTGACGGCACTACGGTTTGGAGATTATTCAACGGAACGACTGGTAATGTTACCTCAACCCTTTCCGGGTACAACACAGCCTATTCTAAGAACTTTGACCTGGCAGCAGCTACCAATACCTTTGTTAGATCTACGGTTGGCGGCACTCATCAACTAAAAATCAACGTCACCAACGATCCTTTTTACACGAAAGCCGCAGGTACGACACCAATAAATTTGGACTCTATGCCCATCGACGGTGAAACTACGATCGCACCACTCTCCAACATGGCTCCCTATTTCATTACAGGTAGTATGTTCAACGATTTCATAGGGGGTGGACCTGATAAGGATACCCTCATCGGTGGTAGTGGTGACGATAACCTAAATGGTGGTAGTGGTGACGATAACCTAATCGGTGGCGATGGAAACGATACCCTAACTGGTGTATCGGGAAACGATACCCTAATCGGTGGCAATGGTAATGATCTCCTGGGTAGTGGCGATGGAAACGATAGCCTCAATGGTGGCGATGGAAACGATACCCTAAACGGTGGTCCGGGAACTGATACCCTAACCGGCGGCGCTGGTGCTGACCGTTTTGCTTTCAGTAGTTCTACCCACGGCATTGACACCATCACCGATTTTAACCCCGCTGTTGGTGAGGATATTATCAACGTTACTAGATCTGGTTTCGGCGGTTCTACTGCTTTACCGAGTCTCGGTGCTTTGACTACTGCACAATTCCTGTCTGGTGCGGGAGCTACCAGCGCCACTACTACAGCGCAAAGATTTATCTATAACACCACTGATGGTGCTTTACGGTTTGACGTAGATGGTACTGGTGTCACTGCTGCGGTTCAAATCGCAACCCTCAGTAACTTTGCAGCTATCACCAATACTAATATTGTTGTTATCTAATCTATCCCTGTCCATCCACTGCGGTGGGTCGGGCAATTGTGGATTTTTTGGGGAAAATTAAGCCACTAGAAATGATCGGTAAGGGTGTGTTAGCCTTAGCTAAGACACCCTTATTACTTTAAAGCAGTTATCTTAATAGTGAGGTACAAAGTCTCTGGTTTTAGGGAACTCTGGAATAGGCAACGGGAAAAGTAGCTAGTAGTATTGGGATTAGTTTTGTGTAGTGATTAACTGACGGTGATAATCGCCCCATAACCGGGCTGCCTGTTGACTACTGCCGGAAGTGGGAGAATTATTATCATTACCTAACCAAATACCTGTCACCCAGTCGCGCCGGGGAAGATAGCCGATAAACCAGAGATCCACATAATTATTAGTAGTTCCCGTTTTACCCGCTTCTCCCATGCCAATACTGGCAGCGCCTCCTGTACCATTAGTTATCACCCCCCGCAATAAACTATTCATCGTTTCGGCGGTTTTAGGGGAGATTACCTGCTGATTTCTATCGCTATCGTCGCCATAGTCATAAATAACCCGACAGGTACTCAAATCCTCCACATTTTTACAGTCGGAAGCGTCGAGAATGCGTTTAATGGCGTGGGGACGATTCCAGCGCCCGCCATGGTCAAAAACCCCATAAGCGCCGGTCATTTCCAAGACATTTACCTCGCTTTGCCCTAAAATTAGCCCCGGTACGGGATTTAAAGGTGATTTGACCCCCAAACGTTCCGCCACATTGACCACATTACTTAATCCTGCCTCGCGAGCAATGCGAAGGGCGACGCTATTTTCCGATCGCGCTAAACCTTGAAACATATTGACCCCCCCGCTACTACGTTCACAGGGAGAATAGGCTTGTCCTTGCCAAGAGAGTCCAGCGCAGGTATAGGTTTTATAGGGCGATATTCCCTTTTCTAGGGCGGCAGTATAAGCAAATACCTTAAAAGTGGAACCGGGTTGACGTTTAGCTTGGACAGCGCGGTTAAATTGGCTTTTTTGATAATCAACTCCCCCGACTAAAGCGAGAATTTCCCCGGTTTGACTGTTTAGGGTAACTAAAGCCCCTTGGGAGTATCGATAGCGGGGTCCTTGCTTTAGGACATTATTTTTTAAACTTTTTTCTGCGATCGCTTGCAGCCGGCGGTCTAAACTGGTTTCAACGATAAAATTGCCCTCTTTAGCCACTTCTTCGCCTAAAAGGTCTTGTAATTCCTGGAAAACGTAACTATAAAAATATGGTGCAATCGTACTAGATAGGGATTTTTTGGCTTGGGGACTGATTTCAATGCGAGATCTGCGGGCGCTGGCCGCCGCTTCTGGGGAAATCATGCCTAATTGGGCCATGCGATCGATGACACGATTGCGTAATTGTACGGAAGTGTCGTAATCTTGAATGGGATTAAATCGATTCGGGGCGGGTAACATAGCCACAAGAGTAGCAGCCTCGGAGATATCTAAATCTCTAGCGGATTTATCGAAATAAAAGCGGGCCGCATCTTCAAAACCGTAACCGGCCAGACCGAGATAAACTCGATTGAGATAGGTTTTGAGAATTGTATCCTTACTATAGACCGCTTCTAATTGTAGGGCGACCACAGCCTCCCGGAGTTTGCGATCGGCAGTATTTTGGCGACCGACTTCGGGGAATAAACTACGCGCTAACTGTTGAGTCAGGGTGCTGGCCCCTTGACGAATGCCTTGACCTTGCCAATTAATCATAACAGCCCGGACAATCCCCAAAGGATCAACGCCAAAATGCCAGTAAAAACGACTATCTTCGGAAGCGACAACCGCCTGGGGCAGATAGGGAGAAAAATCGCCCAGATTATCTAATTCTCGGTGAGTTTCCTGTCGAATGGGATTGAGGGGAGTTTGACCATCCCTAGGGTAAACCACCACCGGACCGCTCACCCCGGAAGGGAGTGGATAAACATTAACTTTGCGACTTTCCCAGATAACCGCTAAAACTAATAAACCGAAAATACCACCCGCACCATAGAAACCATAGCGCAAAAGTCGCGCCCACAGGGGAGGGGGACAGTAATAGGAGATGGTGACACAATTGGCTAAGTCTGGGGGGGCCAGGGTAAAGCTATCACCATGACGCAGGGAAACGCTTTTGAGACGACGTTTACCCATATAAACCCCGTTGGTGGAGTTTTCATCTGTGAGCAGGAAATTATGGGGATTTTTCGGGTCACGCTGCAGGGAACAATGAATCTGACTCACCACAGTGTTACGGATAGTAATATCACAGGAACTGGAACTACGACCCAACAAATAGCGATCGCCGATAAGGGGATATTTGCTTTCCCCGCTGCCATTCTCGTTTTTAAGGCGTAATTCGGGAACTCTCGCCCCTTTTTTGAGATTTACCGCCTGAAAATTCACCTTTCCTTGCAATTTCTGCACGGCAACGGTGACAAGTTGACTAATTTGGGTTTTCGGCGACTGCTTAGACATAGTTTTTATCAGTTATCAGCTTCTGAAGGCAATAGGCAATAGGGGAAGTGGGGAAGTTGGGAAGTGGGGAATTTCAACTAAAACCCCAACACCCTAACACCCCCCGCAACGCGCACGCAGTGACCACCCTAACACCCCAACACCCTAAAACCCTAACACCCCATCTCCCCAATTCCCAATTCCCAATTCATACCCAATATCCCTAAATTGACATTTTAGCCTCTAAAGCTTTGAGGTATTCCGTATTGACTCCCGACTCGCGAATCAGAGCAATTTTACCGGTACGGGCCACCTCGCGAACGCCAAATTTATTCAGCATCTGCATAATCGCCACCATTTTACCCGGATCCCCTACCACTTCGATGGTCAGGGTTTCCTCAGAAATATCCACAATCCGCGCCCGGAATACCTGCGCTAATTCGATCACTTCGGCCCGGCGCTCGGCGGTAGCATTAACTTTAATCAGCATTAATTCCCTTTCCACACAGGGGGTTTGGGTGATATCCTGCACCTTGAGGACGTTAATTAATTTGTACAGTTGTTTGGTTAACTGTTCGATGCTGTCCTCGTCCCCTGGTACTACCATCGTAATCCGAGAAACTCCCATCTGTTCGGCAGGACCCACGGCCAGACTTTCAATATTAAAGCCGCGACGGGCGAATAATCCAGCAATACGGGTTAAGACTCCCGCTTCATCTTCAACTAATACGGATAATGTGTGTTTCATGGCGCTCTATCTACACAACCTAGATTTCCCCATTTTGACACTCCCCGCGCTAAAGCGACGGGGATTCTTGGTTCCAAGAGATTACTTGCTTAGACAGAATTACTTCTGAAAAAGTAGAGGTATTCTCTCCCCAAGCGTTCATCGGGTCTAGCCCAAAAGTTCCCGTATGCCCTACGGTACTTAACCCTTTTTTAAGGATATTAATAGCGGCGTTTTCATCCCTATCTAAAACACACCCACACTTACACTGATGGGTTCTAGTCGATAAAGATTTTTTAACAACTTCACCACAGTTTGAACAGTTTTGGCTTGTATAGTTCGGTGGGACAGCAATCGTTATCTTGCCGAATTTAACCCCAAAATACTCCAGCCATTCTCGAAACTGATACCAGGCCGCATCATTGATCGATTTAGCTAAACAATGATTCTTGACTAAGTTCTTAATTCTTAAATCGACCTGGGCTATCACATCTAAGAAGCGAACTACGCACCTTGCTAACTTTACAGCAAAGTCTTTACGTTGCCTACTTATTTTAAGATGAGCCTTAGCCAATCTTTGTCTAGCTTTTTGACGATTTTTACTTCCCTTTTTCTTTTTAGATAATCGTCTTTGAAGTCGTTTTAATCTTTTCTCGGACTTTTTTAAAAATTTAGGATTGTCAACTTTATTACCTTCATGATCAGTATAAAAAGAAGCTAATCCCACATCTATTCCGATACACTTACCTGATGGTTTAACATCCTCTTTTACTTCACAAGAGAGAACAAATTGACAATAATAGCCGTCAGCACGTTTAATAAGCCTAACTCGTTTAATGTCAGACTGCTGAAAGTATCCTAAGTCCCAAGTCCCTTTTAGTTTAAGTGTTCCAATCTCCTTTTTATCACTGAAATGAATGGTTTTAGGGTTAAGAAGCTTCCATCCTGTTGTTTTGTATTCAACCGAGCGGGAAAACTTTTTAAACTGAGGATAGCCTTTCTTTCCGATTACCTTCTGCTTACAGTTGTCAAAGAAACGGGAAATAGAAGACCATGCCCTTTCAGCCGATGCTTGCCTTGCTTGAGAATTTAATTGACTAGCAAATTTAAAGTCATGGGACAAAACTCGACAATAAGCTGATAGATCATACTTATTTACACCTTTGTTGTCCATCCAATACTTTAAGCATTTATTACGGATGAATTGAGCGGTGCGGATAGCATCGTCTATAGCCTGATACTGTTTTAATTTAGCCTCAACTTTAAACTCTAGGACAAACATTTACTCTAAAATTTTAAGAATAAACTTATTTTAACACATTAAATATTAAACTGACAACCCATCACCTAAAAGCCGCCCTCTGCTACGCGGGCATGGCGGGGAACCTTAAACCCAAGTTTTCGGTAAGACAGGAGACAAGGCCGGAACAGTTTGTCTTCTCTGAGGGATTCAGGTAGAAACCTCTACTCTGTCAAATTAAATCCACTCTTCTTCATCCGCTTTGTTTACCTCCCGATCTTCGTTTTCATCCTGAGCAGGGGGCGTAATAATCCGATAATTGACATCGTAAACTTGATCGGCCTTTTCCCCGCGAGTCTGTTTGGCCGTGCGGTAACTATAGGAATAAACCGAGCCAGTTTGAGAACTGTCCTGTGGGGGCTTGACAAAATTCGCTTTTTCCCCATCAGCAACCCTAGGCGGGAATTCTTCCCGATCCTGAATGGTAGTCGGTTTTTCGGGGGGTGCATCAAAATTCCAATCATCACCGCTATCTCTTTCCCAATCGTTACCCAGTGGAGAAGCGGCGCGATCTTGAATATAGGTAGGTCGGGGAGATGGGGGTGGGACTTGAGGATTATTGGCTATAGGAGGGGAAGCTTTTGGGGCGGCCAAAGGACGACCAAAACTATAGAGAAATTGCAGGGTGAAACCACTGATAATTCCCGCTAGGGTGAAAAGTAACACCCAGACCGCTAGGGGCAGTTTTACCGTCATAATACCGCCAAAAAAGACCAAAGTGATCACCCCCAGATTCTGCCAGATCAGTAATCCGCCTACAGCGATCGCAAATAAGACCATAATCCAGCCCATTTTTACCTCCCTTGATTCAGTGATCAGTAAACAGTGATCAGTAAACAGTGATCAGTAAACAGTGATCAGTAAACAGTAAACAGGTATAAAGATAAAGATAACTAACTAACTAATTAACTTAAAACTTACATCTGATAACTGATAACTTACCCACTGATAACTGATAACTGATAACTGATAACTGTCAATGTCCTTGCCAGCGATTAATGGCCACACAATCGATATCTAACTGATCGAGGGTACGAGCGATGACAAAATCGACCAAATCCTCGATCGATTGGGGATGGTGATACCATGCCGGTATTGCTGGCACGATTCTAACGCCCGCCTCGGCTAAAGTGGTTAAATTACGCAGATGAATTAAACTAAAAGGGGTTTCTCGCGGCACTAAAACCAATTTTCTGCCCTCCTTCATCTGCACATCGGCCGCCCTTTCTAGCAAATCGGAACTTAATCCCCCCGCTAATTTGGCCACTGTACTCATGCTACAGGGAATAATTACCATACCAAGGGTGCGATAGGAACCACTGGCGATCGTTGCCCCCACATCGCCCCAACGATGACAGCGTAATTTTCCCCCTTCCATCACCCCGCATTGGCCGCGCCAAAATTGTTCTTGCAGCTCTGGTTCTGGAGGCATCCGCACATTATCTTCTGCTTGCCAGACAGTGTAAGCTGATTTGGAGGCCACTAGATCGATCGTGTAGTCGGCTAAAAGTAGATATTTGAGAGTACGGACGGCATAAATCAGCCCTGATGCCCCCGTAACGCCCAAAATTAGCGGTTTAGATAATTCCTTCAAGCTCTAATTCCTCGATCAATTGTAATCCTCTCGGGTCGCCCACTTTTAATAAAGCACCCCTGGCATCTTCCTTGACACCTAAATCCTCATCTTCCACCAAGGCCTCGATCAAAGCATCGATCGCCGTGGCATAAATCACATTTAAGGGCAATTCTCGGCATAATTGACCGATCGACCAAGCGCAATTACTCCGCACCGCCGCGATTAAATCTCGACGCAATCCTTCAATTAAAGGCGGCAAGACGGTGATGATATCTTCATAATTGACCTTGGCAATCTGGGCCAAACTACTGGCAGCCCATAATCGCACCGCCGAAATATCAGTTTTGAGAGCATGAACCAAAGGCTCGATCGCTCTGCGATCACCACAGTTACCTAGGGCCCAAACTACCCCTTTTCTGACGTAACCATTCCAATCTCTGGCCAGTAGCTCGATTAAAGGCTCCACAGCGCTAAGACTGGGATTTCTGCCCAAAGCGTAGGCGACACTGACACGCACTAGGGGACAGACATCGCTTAACATCTCTAGTAAAGGAGCGATCGCTCTTTCGTCACGCAATTCACAAAAGGCGCGGGCCGCGATCATTCTCTCGCTCAGATGAGCAGAAGTAAGCAATAAGAGCATTTCCTCTGGATCGGGGGGGATTTCCGCTGCTAGGTCCGGATCGCTCCCATCGAGAGGATTATTTAAGGAGTTGTTAGAGTCTAGGATTTCATTATCGTACATACTTGTTAGATTATCTTAATCCGTGACCGCTTACGTCAAGCCAAAAATCAAAAAGTAGTTGCTGGTTGGGGAGACTTATCAGTTATCAGTTATCAGTTATCAGTTATCAGTGAACTGAAGATCCAAATCCGAGCGAAGATAGGCAGCCCGTATCATCACTGATAAGCTAAGACGCATTCTCACCGCCTATTCTTGCATTTACAAAACCTAGCAGACTAGAAAGTAAATACAGGGCAGATTTTCGTGTTTTTCCGATGCCAAGACGCGGATTTGAACCGCGGACACGAGGATTTTCAGTCCTCTGCTCTACCAACTGAGCTATCTCGGCGTTTTTTTTGTCCTTTCTCAATATAGCACGCCCTCGAAATAATTGCAAGGTTTTTTTCTAAAAAGTTTTCTGCTCGACTAGATTGGCAAGGTGAGGGTAAAAGTGGTGACAGCGTTGGCACTGGTGACATCAATGGTGGCATTCAGGGGTTTAATCAGTTTGCGGACTAAAGCTAAACCTAAACCAGTACCACTGTAGCGCCAGGGATCGTGGTTAGGAATGCGATAAAAAGGGGCAAATATTCTTGATAATTCCTCTGGGGCGATTTCTACACCCCCATTGCTCACAATAATTAATATTTGCTCCCCCGCACGCGAGACATTTACCCTAATTATTCCTCGTTCTGGGGTATATTTAGAAGCATTGGTCAGTAATTCCGCTATGATGCGCTCAATATGACACAGACTGGTGTTAATCTCAGGTATATCCCCATCTATATCTAAAATTAACTGCTGTTGTCGCTCACGGGTGAGATGACGAAAAGGTTCCACTAATAAGGGTAGCCAAGAAAGTAAGTCGATTGTTTCGATCGCCGGGGGTTCGCTTTCCGCATCCAGATAGGTTAACGTCAACAGATCATTAACTAACTTACTCTGACGCTGAGATTCAATGTTAAGAATTTGCAACAGTTGACCGATCGAATCCTGTGGATCGATCTCGATCCCTTGATATTCTAGGAGACTTTCCAGGGTTTCCACCGCTAGACGAATGCTGGTAATCGGGGTTCGCAGTTCATGGGAAAGGGTTTTCAGGAATTCGCTTTTTAATCTTTCCAGTTTTTCTAGTTCCCTCACTTGTGCTTGGGAAGATTCGTAAAGTCGCGCCTGTCGAATAGCGATCGCACATTCGGCGGCAATATGTTGAATCAAATTAGTTTCTAAGGAGTTAAAAATCTGATTAGCTGGTCGAATTAGCCAAAGATTGCCCAAAAAACCCTGATCGTCAAAGATAGGACAAGCACAACGGTTAACACGACCAATTTGCGGATTACCAAGGGGAAGACGATCAACAAATTGTAAAATTTCTTTGTGCAGCAGCGGTTGATATATTTCGGGAAAATCGCTAATTTGACGGGTAATTCCCTGACAGATAAGCTTTTGAGTGGTATATTCGTGGACAATAGTGGCTTGACTGCGACTGGTATCGTAAAGCTCAATTTGGGCGCGTTCTACGGGTAAAACCTGGACTAATTCCCTAGTGGTGGTTTGCAGAATATGATTTTCATCGAGACTATCGCGAATTTTTTCGGTAATCCGTCCGATTAATGCTTCATACTTCAAACTCATCTGCAATTCGGCGGTTCTTTGCTGAACCTCCGATTCTAGGGCAGTATTCAAGCATTTTACCCGTTGGTGCAGTTCTGCTTGTTGAATGGCAATTCCCACTTGAATGGCTAATTGTTTGAGCAGATCGATTTCTTGGGATTGCCAAGAGCGAGTTTTTTGGCAATTTTGGGCAATTAGTAACCCCCAGAGTTGGTTATCGCAGATAATCGGCACCACCAAGTTAGCCTGTACTTGCAAAGAAGTAAGTAAGTTGCGATAACAGGGATCAAGTCCCGAATTATGGACATTTTCAATAACTTGAATTCTCCCGCGACGATAATTTTCCAGACGTTCTGAGGATAAATTAAAACAGGGATCCTGTATCCTGTTTCCTAAGACAGAATTAATCCTCGCAGTATGGGATTCCACCACAATCATGCCACTATGATCGGGGAATAAACGATAAATTAACACTCGATCGCAGTTGAGAAATTGTCGCACTTCTTTAACAGTTCTTTGCAAAATGCGATCAAGATCCAACGATTGCCGGATTCTTTCCTGCATTACCCCCAGTAGTTGTTCTCGTTCTGCTTGTAATCTTAAAGCTTCTTCGGCCTGTTTGCGTTCGGTGATATTGGTACTGGTTCCCACTAAACGATAGATGCGCGCATTGTTATCCCGTAGGGGTGTTAAAGTTGTTAGCCACCAGTAGGGTATATTTTGAAAAGGTAAATACTGTTCGTAGGAAATAGTCGTTCCGTAACGTACACAATCACTATAGTGTTGCCGCACACTACGCGCATCATCGGGGGGAAGGATTTGTTCGGGAGTTTTGCCTTTAATATCTGATGAGCGCAGTCCTGTCCAGCGTTCATGAACGGGGTTGGCCCCCACATAGCGAAAATCTCTATTTTCCAGCACGTCCACCACAAAAATCGACGCTTGCACGGAATTAAATATACTACGCAGAAACTGCTCGGAATCCTCCTCTTGTAGCTGTCCATCTAACTCGGTATCGATTGCTGATGGCTGCTTTTCCATAAGAGCCTCCTATTGTGCTAATTGGTGGATTTGGATCGATAATCACAAAATCGTTGGCTACTCCTAGAGCGATTTAATTATTTTTTAAGATTCTCGCACGAATTTTCCTATCCGCTGCCGATTTCGATATATTTCTTTGCAAAAACGAGAAAGCAACCCCAATATACTGAGATCGCTTATCAGTTATCAGTTATCAGTGACCAGTTATCAGTGATCAGGTTTAAGTTTTAAGTTAAGTAGCTGGTTATAATTAAATTAAAAATGGATTTTAGGTTCGATCCCCCCTGCCCCCCTTGATAAGGGGGGTGCCGATAGGCGGGGGGATCCCCCCTTAATCCCCCCTTGATAAGGGGGGCATCTGACAACTTTTAACGCCTACCTACTTAAGTAGCTAGACACAATTAATTAAGTATATCTAACTACTTCTTCCATGAGTGCATGAGTGCCTATCCTCACCAAGAAGTTAATTTTGTCCTATTACTTATATGTGTTATTTTCAGTGATCACTGTTCACTGATTACTGATTACTGATCACTGAATTTAGGCTTCTTGGTTGACAAAAGGCAATAAAGCCATTAAACGGGCCCGCTTCACCGCTTCAGTTAAATCTCGCTGTTGTTTAGAAGTTAAACCGGTGATACGTCTAGGCAGAATTTTGCCGCGTTCGGTGATGAATTTGCGGAGGAGTTCGGTGTCTTTGTAGTCAATCGGTTGACTGGGGGAGATGGGAGAGAGACGTTTACGATAGTAGCTCATAGATTTGTAAAGATTGCTTGACTTTTTAACTAAAGTGTGCTTACTTAATTTCCTTGTGGACGGTGTGCTTATTGCAGTGGGGACAGTATTTCTTGATTTCCAGTCTGCCGGTGGTATTGCGACGGTTTTTGCTGGTGGTGTAGCGAGAAACGCCGGGGGTACGCTTATCGGGATTACTGCGGCATTCCGTGCATTCTACAGTGATGATCAGGCGAACGCCTTTTTTACTAGCCATAACAACAGGGGATCGGGTAAATTTACACGCAATCGATCATTATGACATATCTAGGGCTTTTTAGGCAAGAGCGGCCGGGGTAAGGCAGGGAATTGTCGGCTAAAAAGTTCAGTTTGGGATGAAATCCAGCACAAAAAAGCTAGAATAATCACAGCAGTTGGCGAGGATGAGGAAAAATGACGGTAAGATTGGGTAAACCGATTTTAGTGACGGGGATAGGCATTACCATCGCTTTCACCCTGGGGGAAAGTCTCAATAGTACACTGAGCGAAATTGGTTCCTGGGGTATTTTCGGTGCGATTGCTCTTGGTGCCGGTATCTGGTTTTGGCAAAAACCCAACTCGAAAATCGATTTTTCCCCCCCCACTCCCCTGAGTCTAGAAAAGGTTAAACAAGCGATTAGCAAGGACGAGAAGATAATTAATTATCTGGCCAAAGAAGACCCCTATCAAGACTTAACCCCCCTCAAAACCACTTTAACCCAATTAAACCAAGAATTTAGTCGCCAAGACCTGAAAATTGCCATTACCGGCGCTAGAAAAACTGGTAAAACTGCCCTAAAAAAACTACTAGAAACCGGCAACTTTGGAGAATCTATCGCTTTTCTGGAAACGGAACCCCTTCTGACTCTCGACTCCACCGCTAACCAGAAAAAGGCCTTGGCAGCCGACTTAGTTTTGTATCTGATCAATGGGGATTTAACCGATTCCGAATGGCAAATCCTCCAGCAATTCGATCGAATGCACCAGCGTGTTATCCTGTTACTCAATAAACAGGATCGTTTACCCGCCGAAACCAGAGAAGAAATTCTCCTTTCCCTAAAACAAAGACTGAAAGAAACTATTCCTGCTCATCATATTTTAGCCATAGCCGCTGCCCCTGAACCCCTAAAAGTTCGTCAACATCAAAGCAATGGGGAAATCAAGGAATGGACGGAACCCCAAACGGTAGTTATCGATCCTTTAGATAATCATCTCCGAAAAATTATCGAACAAGAAAAGTCCGAATTAGTTCTGGGAACTATCTGGAGACAAGCGCTAGAATTAGCAAAGGAAACCAAACAATTACTCAATCAATCCCGACGCAAAAAGGCTTTACCTGTTATCGAACAATACCAATGGATAGCCGCTACTGCCACTTTTGCTAATCCTCTCGCGGCCCTAGATTTAGTTTTAGCGGCAGCTACTAACGCTCAAATGTTAGTGGATTTAGGGGCAATTTATCAACAAAAAATGTCCCTTGAACAAGCAAAAACAGCCATGGCCACCCTAGGGAAGATGATGGTACAATTAGGCATGGTAGAAGTGACAACCCAGGCATTAGGAACGATTCTCAAGGGAAATGCGATTACTTATATCGCCGGTGGTACAGTGCAGGGAATTGGGGCAGCCTATCTAACTCGTTTAGCTGGTTTAAGTTTAATTGAATATTTCCAAGAACAGGAAATTAACGAGCAACTGAATAATGATTGGAATTGGACGAGTTTGCAGAATAAAGTTAAACAGGTCTGGGAACAAAATCAGCGCCTAGCATTTTTACAGGATTTTGTCAAGCAAACGAGCGCTCGTTGGTCGGCATTTTCCAGTTAAAAAATCTATAGCAATTTCCATAGTTGTGAGGTACAGAGTCTTAGGTTTTGAGGAGTCAGTATTCAGGAGTCAGTATTCAGGAGTCAGGAGATAGGAGATTATTTTATTTATTCTCCCCACACCCCACACCCTACACCCCACACCCCACACCCCACACCCTGTCCCCACGAAAAACTTTTTCAGCAGACCCTAGTTAAGAAACGGGAAAAGGTAAATGCTGACGCAGCACATCCCAGCGCGAACAATCCCAATAATCGATATGAGAAATAATCAGATTATTGTCATCGAGAGTTAATTCACTGCGTCCAGAAATAGCGATGCGGGGTCGCCAAGGTAAAGGAGTTGTCCAGTGCAATGTCCAACGGGTATTAATAATATTTCCCTGCTGTTCAATTGCGTGGACATCCATCTTGATAGCTTGGAACCATTGACTCATAAAACCAATCATTTCCCGATAGCGTTTAATCCCCCGAAATTGATTGAGAGGGTCTTGAAAATAAACGTTATCAGCATAAATATCATAGGTTTGATCGAGGGGAAATCTTTGATAATCTTGCTGCAAAATAGCGATAATATCCATAAAGTACCAAATTATTCCCGATAGCTATTGCCTTTTTTCACTGCTGAGGGGTCACTGTTAACTATTAAGTACCTAAGCAAAATTAGTTACACATATTTAACTACCTTTTGCCTATTGCCTATTGCCTATTGCCTATTGCCTCTCCTAACCAAGAAATTAATTTTGCACCACTACTTAAAAGATCACTCCCGTCAAACTAAAGGGACGGACTTCGGTAATTTTAACCTTAACAAATTTGCCTCGCAATTCCTCAATATTTCCCGTAAAGAAAGTTAAGCGATTGCCTCTAGTTCTTCCCATAACTTGACTAGCATCTTTAGGGTTAACGTCTTCCACTAAAATTTCCTCAATTCTGCCTAAATATCTTTGGGAACGTTCAGCGGCTTTTGTGGCCACTAAATGATTTAATCTTTGTAAGCGATCGCTTTTTACCTGCTCACTTAATTGATCATCCCAAATAGCGGCAGGAGTCCCGGGACGGGGAGAATAGGCAGCGGTATTTAATTGATCAAAACCAATCTCATCGACTAATTTTAAAGTATTCTCGAACTGTGCCTCTGTTTCTCCGGGGAATCCGACAATCGCATCGGCACTAATGGCAGCATCCGGCATTAAATCGCGAATATTAGCAATAATTTGTCGGTATTTTTCCTGAGTATAGCCCCGTTTCATCGCCTTGAGGATATCATTATCCCCCGATTGAAAAGGGATATGAAAATGTTCACAAACTTTAGGTAATTCCTGACAAGCTTTAATCAAACGTTCGGTAAAATAGCGGGGGTGACTGGTGGCAAAACGGAGACGTTCAATGCCGGCCACATCGTGAACGTAGTAGAGTAAATCGGTAAAATTGTGCAGATGTCGGCCGCTTGCCGTCACTCCGGGTAAATCCCGTCCGTAGGCATCGATATTTTGACCTAAAAGGGTGATTTCTTGATAACCCTGTTGTCCTAATTGTGCCATTTCTGCTCGAATTGCCGCAGGAGTGCGAGATTGTTCCACCCCGCGCACCCCCGGAACCACACAATAGGTACAGCGTTCATTGCAACCATAGATGACGTTCACCCAAGCGGTAATATTACTATCCCGGCGCGGTTTGGTGATATCTTCCATGATGTGGATGGGTTCGGTGGCCACCACCTGGGAACCGTCAAAAACTTGTTGTAATAAGTCTCCCAAGCGGTTTGCGTGTTGGGGACCGATAATTAAATCCACTTCGGGAACCCGTCTTAATAATTGTTCCCCTTCCTGTTGAGCCACGCAGCCAGCGACAATTAAAGTAAGGTCGGGTTGAGTTTGTTTGCGTTTAGCCTGTCTACCGAGATAGGAATACACCTTCTGTTCGGCATTATCGCGAATTGTACAGGTATTGTAGAGGATTAAATCGGCTTCGTTGGCATCCTCAGACCATTGAAACCCCAAATCTTCTAAAATACCCGCCATGCGTTCGGAGTCAGCTTTATTCATCTGACAACCAAAGGTGGTGATATGGTAACGACGTGGGGACTTATTCATGATGCTGGCTACAGAAACAAGAGTGCAGGTTTCTATTTTAGGCTATTTATTCTCTGACTTGAAAGAGGGTGTAGGGTGTAGGGTGTAGGGTGTGGGGTGTGGGGTGTAGGGAAGGAAACCTCTTTCATCTGTGGGGGTGAAAATTTTTTCATCGGGACTGACTATCGGCTGCTCTGATGACCAAAAAGTTAGGATTGAGGATTGAGGATTGAGGATTGAGGAGGTTATTTTTATTTATTCTCCCCACACCCCACTTCCCCACTTCCCCACACCCCCACTCCTCAATTCATAATTCATAATTCATAATTCATAATTCCCGCTTGCCACTCCCCAGAAAAAGCATACTCAGCCATACAAGCAAAGAAAAACGAAACTTTTGCTTTGAGGATATCTCCTGACTGGTAGGATAAAAATAAACCATAACTAGGCAGTTTAACCTCCACGCCGCCGAGGCCAAACCTTTAATCATCAAAGGAAAAGTATTTATATGTCTAAAAATCAAGTGTTCGATTTCTTCGCCTTAGCCGCCAAAAACGAAGAATTGGGTCAAAAAATGCGCTCAACCCAAGATCCTCAGCAGTTACTAGAGATAGCTCGCTCCCAAGGCTTCGATTTCTCCCGTCCTGAATTAGAAGCGGCACTCAAATCCTTGCACGAGAGTCCCGACTTTTTCCAAAAGTTAGCTCATGCAGTGTTAGAAGTTTTCAGTCCTAACCACGATAATTATCCCTCGATCGGTGTCCAACCCTACGAAGGTGAGATCGATCGCTAGAATCAGTGATCAGTGATCAGTTACCAGTGATCAGAGGTGAGTTTTCATTTCACTGTTTACTGACCACTGAAAAAGGCTCCCCTCTCTCCCCAATTCATAGGGAGCATCCCAATTATGTAATTAGTATAAATGCTCAGAAGGGGAATAAGGCTTTTGTAGTAAAGATTCTGGTTTGAATCACACAATTTAGAGAACCGTTAAAAATCTATGAACTACCGAAAAGGCTTGCCATCTAAGCATTTCGCATCTAAGTATAATTGCTTATTGCAAAAGTGGAATGCTCCCAATTCATAATTCATAATTCATAATTTATAATTCCCACTCCCCTCACCCCACTCCCCACCCCAGCCGTATATAGTATAAAAAAATTATAAAAAAGCCGAAATCAGGGAAAATAGGCTTTTATCTGCCAATAAATCCAGCAGAGACAAGCAAGCCGCCAAGAGAAAACTTAAAGCGGAAATCGGCTCATAGCAAAGGTTTTAGCTGTAGATATCCTGAGAATTGCTGAGGCTGATGGGCGAAGTCAAGGAATGATTAACTTTCGTTAACCTGAAGATGAGAAATAATCATAATGTTTTATATTGTCAAAGGTGTCATAGTTTCCTATGCTTTTTTTAGGTTGATAATTTTGCCTGACTCGTCAAATTTTTACCAACCGGCCCTAGAAAATAAAATTAGTGGATGAAAACGGTCACGATCGAGATAAAATTCAGGATGGTCTTACCCACCTTGCCACGATCCCGACTGCCACCAGAGCTAGAGCAGGAAAAGTAACAAGGAAAGAATTTGACTGAAACAAAATTGATAACGCTAACAAAATTAATAGTTTAGTTTGGCTTGACAAGCGAGGAACAAAAAAATGCCAATTGCAGTAGGAATGATTGAAACCCTAGGATTTCCCGCCGTTGTGGAAGCGGCCGATGCCATGGTCAAAGCCGCCAGGGTGACTCTAGTGGGTTACGAAAAGATCGGTAGTGGTCGCGTCACTGTCATCGTCCGGGGAGACGTTTCAGAAGTGCAAGCTTCTGTGGCTGCCGGAGTGGAAAACGCCAACCGGGTTAACGGAGGACAAGTGCTATCTACCCATATCATCGCTCGTCCCCACGAAAACCTCGAATACGTGCTGCCCATTCGCTACACCGAAGAAGTAGAGCAATTCCGCAGCTATTAAACACCGTTGATCGGGGTCAGCATCTATAGATTCGAAGAAAGCCAACCATTAGGAGACAAAAATATTATGTCAATTGCAGTGGGCATGGTGGAAACCTTGGGTTTCCCGGCCGTCGTCGAGGCGGCTGATGCCATGGTGAAAGCCGCCCGCGTAACCCTAGTAGGTTACGAAAAAATTGGTAGTGGTCGCGTCACCGTCATCGTCCGGGGGGACGTTTCGGAAGTACAGGCCTCCGTATCGGCGGGGACAGAAGCGGCATCTAATCGTGTTAAGGGTGGTCAAGTCCTCTCGACCCACATCATCGCCCGTCCCCACGAAAACCTCGAATACGTTCTTCCCATCCGTTATACAGAAGCCGTGGAACAGTTTCGTGAAAGTGTTAACCCGCAACCTTTAAGACGAATCTAGAGCGCAACTAACTTTTAGTGTAAACAAATTCCATGCAAATTGCCAAAGTTTGCGGCACCGTCGTTAGCTCCCTGAAACCGCGCAGTATGACGGGAGTGAAACTTCTGCTTTTGCAATTCATCGACGCGCAAGGGCAACTTTTGCCTAAATACGAAGTAGCGGGTGATATTGTCGGAGCGGGGATTAATGAATGGGTGCTAGTGTCCCGGGGAGGAGCCGCCCGTATCGAAGACGGACAGAACAATCGCCCCCTTGACGCGATGGTGGTGGGGATTATTGACACTATAACCGTAGAAAATCGCACCCTCTACAGCAAGAGGGACGAATTTCGTCAATCCGGTTAAACATCGATAGAACCCAAACACAGTTAAGTAACAACCAGCCAGCCAAATTCAGTATGGAGGAAGACTAACTATGGTCGTCCGCACAACGGCGGCTAGTCCGAAAAAGCGGACAAAATCCCCAGAGGAAACGCGCATAGACGAGAGTGCCAAAGTCCACACCTTCTCTAAACTCAGTGGCGCTATCGAGATCGGGGCGCGAGTGGTGATTGCTCCGGGGACTTCCATCCGCGCCGATGAAGGAACCCCCTTTCACATTGGCGACGACAGCAAAATTCAGGACGGAGCAATCATCCACGGTTTAGAAAAAAGCCGTGTGGTGGGAGATGACGGCCGAGAATATTCGGTGTGGATCGGCCGGGGCAGCTGTATCACCCACATGGCACTCATTCACGGTCCCGCCTATGTGGGCGATCGCTGTTTTATCGGTTTTCGCTCCACCGTCTTTAATGCCCGCATTGGTGCCGATTGCATCGTCATGATGCACGCCCTCGTTCAAGACGTGGAAATCCCCGCCGGGAAATTCGTGCCATCCGGTTCCGTGATCACCAGCCAACAACAGGCCGACCGCTTACCCGATGTCACAGAAATCGATCGAGCCTTCACCCGTCACATTGTCGATATCGACCTCGCCCCCAGCGTCCCGGTCAAAGCCCACAGCCCAGCGACTCCTCCACCGGCAGCCGCTATAAACATCGCTAATGAGACGCTATATAGAAATTCGGTGACACCTATGAGTTTAAATACAAACATTCGAGCGCAGGTTCGCTCCCTCCTCTCCCAAGGCTACAAGATCGGCATCGAATACGCTGACAAACGCCGCTTTAAAACCAGTTCTTGGTTAAGTGCCGGCTTTATCGACGGCGGCCGCGAAGAACAGGTATCCCAATCCCTAGAAGCCTCCCTGAGAGACCTGCAAGGCGAATACGTCCGCCTGATCGGAGTCGATCCCGCCGCTAAACGGCGCATACTGGAAATGATTATCCAACGCCCCGAAGACACACCGGGAGAACCGGCCCGCACCACCACCGCCGTCCACGGCGGTCATGGCAACGGTAACGGCCATTCCGACCTGTCCGTACAAGTGCGTTCCCTGCTGGCCCAAGGACTGAAAATCGCCACCGAACACGCGGATAAACGCCGGTTTAAAACCAGTTCTTGGTTAACCGGACCTGCGATCGAAACCAAGAGCGAAGCGGGCATCATTCGCGATATTGAAGCGATCGTGACTGAAAATAGCGATGAGTACGTTCGCCTGATCGGGATCGACCCGCAAGCGAAAAAACGCGTCGTCGAAATGATTATTCACCGCCCCGGCAGCACCCCCGCTAGTAACGGCAGCGCCAAAGCCAGCAGCTACAGCGCCCCCGCTAGTAACGGAGCCAGTTATAGCAGCAGTGGTAGCTTAAGTGGGGAAACGATCGCTCAAATTCGTTCCCTGCTCGCCCAAGGCTACAAAATCGGCACCGAACACGCGGATAAACGCCGGTTTAAAACCAGTTCTTGGCAGAGTTGCGCCCCGATCGAAAGCAATCGCGAATCCGATGTAATTACTGCTTTGGAAGATTGTTTACGGGAACATAGCGGCGAATACGTCCGCTTACTCGGTATCGATGCTAAAGCCAAAAAACGGGTTTTAGAAACGGTGATTCAGCGTCCCGATGGTTCGGTGAGTAGTAATGGCAGCAGTAAAACCGCCACCGTTGCTGAACCGAGTTTCAAAAGCTATGCTTCCGGTTCCTCCGGCGGTGGTACTGCCACTTTAACCAGTACCTTAACGGCGGAAACGATCGCTCAGATTCGTTCTTTATTGAACCAAGGTCACAAAATTGGCAGTGAACACGCGGATAAACGTCGTTTTAAAACCGGTTCTTGGCAAAGCTGCACCCCGATCGATAGCAGTCGCGAATCCGATGTGGTGGCCGCTTTAGAAACCTGTCTGCGCGACCATCAAGGGGAATACGTTCGTCTGATCGGGATTGACTCCCAAGCGAAACGTCGTGTTCTCGAATCGATTATTCAACGCCCTTAATTTCAGGACTCGGCGATCGGTGAACGGAGATAGGTGTTAGGTGTTGGCGGATCGGGAAAAATACCCGAAACTCTAACCCCTACCCCCTAACCCCTGGTCACTGATCACTGATCACTGAATGACTGTCAATTATGTCCTTACCCCCCGTTCAACCTATTAGCCGCTCGGAATTCTATGTCAATGGTGATGTCACCATTGATGAGAGTGCGATCGTGGCTCCGGGGGTGATTCTCCGAGCAGCCCCCAATAGCCAAATAATTATCGGTGCGGGTGCTTGCCTGGGTATGGGAACGATTTTAACCGCCTATCAGGGTGTTATTGCTATCGGTGCGGGAGCAATTTTAGGTACAGGTGTTCTCGTCGTCGGTCGGGGTGAAATCGGTGAAAATGCCTGTATTGGGTCAACCACAACGATTTTTAATGCTTCTGTGGCAGCGATGTCGATCGTGCCGTCCGGTTCCCTGATCGGAGATACTTCCCGTCAAATTACCATCGAGGTGTCAGCGACCCCATCGGAACCGGAAAGACCCCCTTTACCGGAACCGCAACCCGTAGTCAGTCAAGTGTCCCCAGTGCCGTCCGTGGAGGAAGTGGTCTCCGAAACCGTGGCCAGTCCTTGGGATGGCGAGGAAATGGTCGCCGAGGCCAGTCCCGCGGAAACCAGAGAACAAGCATCTACTACTAACCGACCGAATCAAGCATCGGTGGTCGGAAAGGTCTATATCAATCAGTTATTGGTCACGCTATTTCCAGAACGTCATCGTTTTAATGGCAACAATAACCATAATTCTTGAAGGGGAAAATAATCGTTCACAAGCCAAAAATCTCAACAATAATTACTGAGTAATTAGACCTAATTTATCTAGAGTTCACTGCTGTCTAACTGTCCTCTAGGTACTGGGTATAATTGCTTAGAAATCCTGTTAATATTTAGCGATTGCCGACAATTTTTTGAGGTTGTAATTATTGATAATCTTCCTCAATTAAAGAGTAGTTTTAATCGCTCAAAGCCTGATGAGCAGAAGTTTCTGCGTGTCAATCAGGTAAATTTTTATTGATTTTTTTGTGTTTTTGTAGAGATTGTCAAAGTTAGATGACGACAGATTAAAGAAACTAATCCCCCCGAGAAAAAAAAACAATCAAAATTTTAGGGATAGAGAAAAAAAATGATCAGAATAGGATAAAGTTCATGTTAAGATGATCAGTTGAAAAAAACATTAGTGAAAATTGCTCCCTAACTTCGCTCCTGGCAGCAGGGGAAAGGAGCTTAAGAAAAATCTATGTCGGTTGACGGCGAGATTTTACAGGTGCGACTAATCATGCAGTTTATGGAGGAATAATCCCAATGGTGCAAGCCAAATCCAAAGGTTTCCAGGCCGGCGTAAAAGACTACCGACTGACCTACTACACCCCCGACTACACCCCCAAAGATACCGATCTACTAGCTTGCTTCCGGGTGACACCCCAACCCGGAGTTCCTCCGGAAGAAGCAGGTGCGGCAGTAGCGGCGGAATCTTCCACAGGTACCTGGACCACCGTTTGGACCGATAACTTAACCGACCTCGATCGCTATAAAGGCCGTTGTTATGATATCGAACCCGTACCCAACGAAGATAACCAGTTCTTCTGTTTCGTTGCCTATCCTTTAGATCTATTTGAAGAAGGTTCCGTCACCAACATCCTCACCTCGATCGTTGGTAACGTTTTCGGTTTCAAAGCTCTACGCGGTCTCCGTTTAGAAGATATCCGTTTCCCCGTAGCTTTAATCAAAACCTTCCAAGGTCCTCCCCACGGTATCACCGTTGAACGGGACAAATTAAACAAATACGGTCGCCCCCTACTCGGTTGCACCATCAAACCCAAACTCGGCCTTTCCGCTAAAAACTATGGTCGTGCCGTTTATGAATGTCTCCGCGGTGGTTTAGACTTCACCAAAGACGACGAAAATATTAACTCTCAACCCTTCATGCGTTGGCGCGATCGTTTCCTCTTTGTCCAAGAGGCGATCGTTAAATCCCAAGCAGAAACCAACGAAGTTAAAGGACATTACCTCAACGTAACCGCTCCTACCTGCGAGCAGATGATGCAACGGGCTGAATTCGCTGCCGAAATCAAAACCCCCATCATCATGCACGACTACCTCACCGGTGGTTTCACCGCTAACACCACCCTGGCGAAATTCTGCCGCGACAAAGGGTTACTGCTCCACATTCACCGGGCAATGCACGCGGTTATCGACCGTCAGAAAAATCATGGTATCCACTTCCGCGTTTTGGCTAAGTGCTTACGTCTCTCTGGTGGTGATCACCTGCACTCGGGAACCGTTGTCGGTAAACTCGAAGGTGAACGCGGAATCACGATGGGTTTTGTTGACCTGATGCGTGAAGACTATGTAGAAGAAGATCGCGCTCGTGGTATTTTCTTCACCCAAGACTACGCTTCCTTACCCGGGGTAATGCCGGTGGCTTCCGGTGGTATCCACGTTTGGCATATGCCCGCGTTGGTGGAAATCTTCGGCGACGATTCCTGCTTACAGTTCGGTGGTGGAACCCTCGGCCACCCCTGGGGTAACGCACCGGGTGCCACCGCTAACCGTGTGGCTCTGGAAGCTTGTATCCAAGCTCGTAACGAAGGACGCTCCTTGGCCCGCGAAGGTAACGACGTTATCCGGGAAGCTTGCCGTTGGAGTCCTGAACTGGCTGCCGCTTGCGAACTCTGGAAAGAAATCAAATTCGAGTTCGAGGCTATGGATACCCTCTAATACAGCCCTTCAGAAAGTTGTTAGCAGTTATTGGTGGAAAATAATGCCGGGGACTTGCCCAAAATCGGGAAGCAGTCGCTAGAATTTCAACACTGATAACTGTCTAGCCAATAACTGAAAACTGTATAAAATGTATCCGAAAAAAGTTGTTCAAGATACCGCGAAAGTCTTACAAAGTTACCTAACTTACCAAGCGGTTCGCACGATTATCGATCAATTGTCAGAAACTAATCCGACTTTAGCTATTTGGCTGAGTCACTATACTTCTAGCCATTCCATTCAGGATGGCGAGGCCTATATTGCGGGGTTAATGGCTGAGAATAAAGAGTTAGTTTTGCGGATCATGACGGTAAGAGAACATTTAGCCGAACAGGTTTTAGAGTTCTTGCCAGAGATGGTAAAAACGGGAATTATTAATGACAATACCGAACATCGTCGGCAACTTTTGGAACGTCTCACCCGTACTGCTATAAGTCAACCAGAGACATCGGAATTAAATCTCGATGTTGATGATCTACCCAACCCATAAGGAATCAAGAAACCCATGAAAACTTTACCTAAAGAGAAGCGTTACGAAACTCTTTCCTACTTGCCTCCCCTCACCGATCAACAAATTGCTAAACAAATTCAATACATGATCGATCAGGGTTATATTCCTGCTGTGGAATTTGAAAAAGATCCCAAACCCGCGGATTATCATTGGACGATGTGGAAACTGCCTTTATTCTCTGTTTCTGGCCCCCAAGAAGTTCTTAATGAAGTTCGCGAGTGCCGCACCGAGTATTCTGATTGCTACATCCGCGTTATCGCTTTTGACAACATCAAACAATGTCAAACCATGAGCTTTATTGTTCACAAACCCAATGCTGGCCGCTACTAATTTGGTTGTCATCTAATTATTAACTGTTGAGGGGGGTTCTTAAACCTCCCTTTTTTTCTATCATTTGTTATTGAAAATCGTTGATTAACATCCAAAAACACTTGATTGGAAAATCATTAAGGTTATTACCTTGAAATTCTACAGATTGATTTCTAACCCAAGCATTTGCTACTGTGCGGAAGCGTGTGTTTTTATATTGATTAACTTTCTCGGCTTCTTGACTAGGATTTTTCCGAGGATCCGATAAGTCTGAGGCTGTTATATAAAGACATTTACTATAAACAACAAACATAAAATTAAATGGCTCTTCGTTACCCTTTATGCTAAATCAACATACAAGATGCCAAGATAACATACTTCTAACCCAAAAATTCCGAAAGTTTCTAAAGCCATAGCCTCTCCGTTTTATTAGTTTAAG
>NZ_SFBZ01000163.1:0-5983 GCF_007095495.1 Microcystis sp. M_QC_C_20170808_M9Col
TCAGGGAAAAAGTCCAGGGATTTTCCCCCCGACCACTCCCATATCTGGTACTTTTTGATTGACAAAAAGTCTAAAAGTCTTACCCAACAAGGTTTTTAGATTTATTCAGCAAGCCCTAAGTAGGCAGTGGGGATTGAGAGAGGGTTTCCAGAATGGCTCAACAGCTAAAAACACAAAAAGCACAGAAAAACCCACCATCGCATAGAGTAAAATTATACCAGAATCGCCGTAAGTATTGCCATCTCGTAGATAAATAAAAATAATTATCAATTAATTCTTAAGAAAAAATAAATATTGCGAAATGTAAATTGAAATCTTCTCAAGTATTAATGGTTTATTGATAAAAAATGCTTATATAATACCAAATCCTGTTTAAAAAGTATAGGAGAGCAGGGAGTGGGTAACAGGGAGAAACAATTGATAACTTGGCAGTTATAGCAATTCCCATAGTTGTGAGGTACAGAGTCTTAGGTTTTGAGGAGTCAGGATTCAGGATTCAGGAGTCAGGAGTCAGGAGTCAGGAGTCAGGATTCAGGAGTCAGGATTCGGGATTCAGGAGTTAAGATTTTGGTGTACCTCATGAGATTGGGAAACGCTATAATCACACTATTAAAAACGGATTTGGTGTGAAACCGCCTTTCCCCTCTCCCAGGCAGTCCTACTAAGCTAAGACGCATTTAAAGCACTTATTCTTAAGATTAGCCGAATCTCCCCCAATCCCTTTACTGTTGCCTCTTGCCTCTTGCCTCTTGCCTCGTCTCAACAAGCAATTTAAATGCGATAATTCGTCGGTAGATAACTTGCCGCTGGCGTCGGTCCCCTCCAATAAACTATCGGCGAGATCGCGTTTATGGTGGTGCAGATCGACAATTTTTTCCTCGATCGTATCCTTGGCCACTAAGCGATAAATCGTCACCGGACGTTTTTGGCCGATGCGGTGGGCGCGATCGGAAGCCTGATCCTCCACTGCGGGATTCCACCAGGGATCAAGATGGATAACATAATCGGCCGCGGTGAGATTTAATCCTGTCCCCCCGGCTTTTAAACTAATTAAAAATACGTCCCCTTCCCCTGCTTGAAACGCTTTCACCTGTTTCTGCCGATCGCTGGCTGGGGTACTACCATCGAGGTATTGATATTTTATCTGCCGTTGATCGAGATAACTGCGGATAATCGCTAAATGATCGACAAATTGACTAAATACCAACGCTTTATGCTGATTATCTAATAAGTCATCCAGAATTTCCCCGAAACGGGACAATTTCGAGCCGGGTAAATCCAAATCTGGAGCCACTAACTGCGGGTGACAGCAGGCCCGGCGTAATTTCATGATCTCTGCCAGTACCTGGAGATGTTTTGCCCCGGCGGTACTGTCACTCTCGCTTAATTTCTCCAAAGCACGCCGCCGTAAGGCCTCGTAAAACGCCTTCTCCTCGACGCTTAACTCGATCGGGACTAAAATCTCGGTACGGGGCGGTAATTCCGCCAGAACTTGGTTTTTGGTGCGCCGGAGAAGGAAAGGCCGCACCAGTTTTTTTAACTGTTCGCGGGCGGTTTTATCGCCGTATTTTTCGATCGGGGTGGCGAAACGGCGATCGAAACTTTCCAAGGATCCCAACAATCCGGGGTTAATAAAACGGAAAAGATTCCATAATTCTCCTAAATGATTCTCGATCGGTGTTCCCGTGGTGATTAGTTTAAAATCCCCCCGCAGATTCATCGCTGCTTTCGATCGCTTGGTGGAGAAATTCTTAATTGCTTGGGCCTCATCGAGAACGATTGTCCGCCATTCTACCCCGGCCAACATGGTGGCCACTTCTTCCTGCTGTAATAACCCATAGCTACAGACCAACAGATCGAAGGGTTGCAGTCGATCGAGTAGTGCTTGCCGATCGCCTGTTCCCAATTGGATGATATTTAAAGTGGGTGCGAACCTTTCCGCCTCACTAATCCAGTTCAAACAGACTGAAGTAGGAGCGATCGCTAAAGTCGGTCCCTCCGAGGCGCGGGTAAGGATCACTGCCAGGGCCTGTAAAGTTTTCCCTAATCCCATATCATCGGCCAAACAGGCCCCGGCCCCCCACTGGGCCAGCCTAGCTAACCAACGAAAGCCTTCCAATTGATAGTCGCGCAATTCTGCCTGTAGAGTTGAGGGGACTTCTGGGGTAAAATCCTGACTCTCCTGAAAGCGTTGTAAATTGTCGCGCCAACGTTTATCGGCCTTGAGTTGTCCCACTTCCTCGGTGAGTTCCGAGAGAATCGGGGCAGCGAAGGGATGAAACCGCAAACCGTCGCCGGACTTTTCCGAAAAAGCACGCATTTCCTGTAACCGTTCCCGAAATGCCTCGGTTAGAGCGAGAAATTGACCATCTCCGAGGGGAATAAACCGCCCCGGCGATCCCTCTAGCAATTTCATCAACTCCTGCATACTCAGCACCGATTTCTCCTCTAGGTGCAGTTCCCCACTGACGGCAAACCAATCCCGTTGACTGTGGATATTTAGGTGTAGGTCTTGTAATCGAAGCTGACGCGACACCTGCCATTTTTCCCCTTCTGGCCATTCCACAAGGACGCTATCGTTTAATTCCCGCAATTCCAGCAGTAGATCTAGACAATCCTCTGGATTTTCTAGCCGCCATTCCCCATTTTCTTCCTCAAAACTGATCAGGATCGGACAAGAATCGATCGCTGTTTGGGCCAGTTTTTTCTCTAGGGCCAGATCCCTAGTTGTTTGCAGCCGTTCCCCCTCAATCTCGGCGATTACTGTTTCTCCCCCTTTTCCAGGCCGGAAATAGGGACCAGCTGCCCCAAAAGGACGGCTGAGAACCGCCACTTTTAAACCCTCCCCGGCCGGTAAGAGATGAATCCGGGGTTGACTATCGGCTGCCACTGACCGGGCTGCTTTTCCTCCGCCGATATCGGAATGTACTGTCACTATCCCGGAGAGGGAATTGATCGCGGCCAGGACTTTTTCCCGGCCCTTGTCGGGTACTTCTAAGCGGTTGCTTTTGCCGATAATGTCGGCGATGCTTCGGTGTTCCGGCTTGACTTCGATTACCTTAACGCGAGTGGGGGTTTCTTTCCAAATCAGCACTTCTTGGCGATCGCTGAGATCGGGTAGTAAAGAGAGGATTAATTTACCCGATTTTTCCTTTCTTACTCGCAATTCTGGTTCCCCGGCGACGATTTCTACCCGCGTTCTGGGGGAATCTTCCCAAAACACCAGGGGATGACCGATCAGTTCGATAATGGCCCGGCGCTCAAAGTGATACTCGTTCTGGCCATAGTAACTGGATTCCACGAAGATATGGGCGCAAATTTTCAGGTCTTGCGGGGTTAAATAGTCAATTTCCCCAGTTTTTCGCAGACGTTTCAGGGAGACGGGACGGCCACGACTCCAATTACCCCGCGCGTCGAGTTTCTGTTCTTTTGGTTGCAGGAAATAATCCTCGGAATGGATAGTGAGAAACCACGCAAGGCGGACGACGGGGTTAGATTTACCCGGGGTTGGTGTTGGCGCGCACAGATTAGTCAAGGCATTCAGGCACAGTTGCCAAGCTTCTTGGGGTTCGATCGCATCTACTAGGGGGGAAGAGAGATGCCATTTTATAACCACCTCCGCTTCCGGCGCTCGATCGAGTCGGGACAGTAGGGCCCCGGTTTCTAGGGCTAACCAATGGTAGCCGGCCGCCTTGGCATCTTTGTAGAGGGGCAGCAATAGGCGGGGCAGATGTTTTTTAGCGATGCTGCTACTCATCCAGTAGAGACAGATACTATAGATAAGAGTCTCTAGACCCTGGCCCATTTGGTAGGGATTGATCGTCGCGTCGATGATTGCGTCTTTGGCCTGCATATCTCCCTGACGGGCAGCGATGATTTTTTCCAGACGGGCATAGATAGGACTGAAAGGATGATCGTTTTGACGCGTCACCCAACTGGTATAGCTGGCGGCTTCGGCGAGACGTTCGGGGGTTCCTTCTTTGAGGAGAGCGAAAATAAAGGAGAAGCCGCTAATCGAAGAAAAATAGATTTTTTGTTTTCCTTTGGCTTTTTTTAGGGCTTTAAGGGCGAGGGTATATTCTTGGATCGCTTTGCTGTTTTCCCCCCCTAGAAAGGCAATCCAACCCCGGATCGCTCCGATTGCTGCTGCTTGGCTTTCCGGGAAGGGGCGATCGAGATACCGACGCACCTTATCGTATTGTCCTCGGATGATTGCCTGTTCGAGCCACAAATGGCCTTCGGAAACACTGGTCTGGTCTTGACAGAGTTCTTCTAGGAGGGAAAAAGCTCCATCGGCGCGAGTTATTTTTTCAAAAGCCTTGACAAGAATGCTATTTAGTGCTAGCGCCTGAAATTTGGTCGGTTGCGTCCGTAACCAATCCCCATCGAAGGGGTTATCGTAGATGAGGATGAGAAGGTCTTCTAGGCTGGTTTTTGAGGAGGAATAGCTGGTTTTCTGATAATCGGCGATTTGTTGTTCGATCGAGTCGAAATCCTGACGATAGATGGCCAGACGGATTTCTCGGATTAATTGCTCTTTTCCCTGAAAAACTAGGCTTTCATCCCAACGAGTTCGGGGTTGCGGCAGTTTTGCCTTGATAATCTCGGCAAAACGCTTGAATTCTCCCTTACTAACGCTATCACGGCTGGCAATCTCGACGAGGAGGGGATGACAGCGCGGCCCGTAGCCTTTGTCTTGGATGATTACTTCCGCTTCTAGGAGGAGATCTAAATGGGATTTCAGGGTTTGGCCGTTAAATCGCCGGTTGTTCTCGTCGCGGTAATGGGCTTGATTTAAACAGTCTAGAAAAGTGCTGCGGGCGATCGGTTCATAGATTAGGGAAAAAAGACGGACGATCACCTGATCTAGTGCCGATAATTGTTGGTAGCGTTCGATGATTTGGCGGCGGAGTTGCTCGATATCGTTCATATTCGGTTATATTCGCTGATACTCCTAATCTTTTTGCGGGGATATGCCTGCAATTTATGGGCGGGTTTCCAGAAAAGGTTCGATATCGATGGGGAACCAATCCCCGTCTAATACCTGTTCGAGAGTGAATATAGACTCTAGGGGAATCGCATTTTTATCGACGATTCTAGCTCTGATCAGGGTTTTTCTGGCATCGGAGTAGGCTGTCTCGAAAGTATCCCGCAGGTGATTGGCGAGAGTCGGACTATCTACCTTTCTTTCCAATTGAACCCTAAAATTGGCGATTTCTTCGAGCCAATGACGGGCATTCCGTTCTTTTTCCGATTCCCAATAGGATAGTTTCAGGAGATGGATTAATAATTGAGTTAACAAACTCTCTACAGCCCGTCTCTCGCTTTTTCCCATGCACTCCACCTCTTCGATCAGGTTTTCCCAGTCCACCAGGTCAAACTCTTTTCGCTTTAACAGTTCGGCGGTTTTTTCCGTCCAGAGAACAAAATCTTCCTCGTAGAGAGCGGTCATCATAGATTTATCTTCCCGACTGGGAGCGCGGGGTAATGGCTCGATTATAACCCTCGATCGCTATCGTTCGATCGGCTTCTAGTCTGGGGAATTTTTGCCAAGTTAGAGAATTCTACCATAGCACAAGTTGTTCTTTTTGTCAAAAAAAAACTTTTACTTTTTAACAAAAGTACACAAACATTTTGATCAACGTTATTGGCGATGTTATTTTGGGACTACAGGGGAAAGTTAACCTCACTGCTAGAATTATAATTTTCAGACAAATAACCTCAGAGTATAAATTATGACCTTTACACCAGCTATTGATCCAGATATTGAATACCCCGATAGTGACGGTAAACCCATGGCCGATAATACCGAACAATATGAATGGATCGTGAAAATTAAAGAAAACCTTGAGATTCTCTTTGCTAATTCTCCTCAGGTTTTTATTGCCGGAGATCTGCTCTGGTATCCCGTCCAAGATAAAAAAATTACCGGACCGGTTGCTCCCGATGTTATGGTAGTATTTGGTCGTCCGAAAGGAAGACG
>NZ_SFBZ01000164.1:0-4459 GCF_007095495.1 Microcystis sp. M_QC_C_20170808_M9Col
GACCAGAACAGAGTAAATCTGTTAAGGCAGGTGCGGAACCCCGCAAGGGAAAGAAGCAGAAACCTAAATCGTGAGGTTTGGGAATCGCCGTCCGTTTTACGGCGGCGAGGATGTCAAAGATAATATCCACTAGAAACCCAATAACCGGCCATTTGGTAGCGGCATAAATCCAACCAATGCCCAAAATATCATAGACTTGGCGAAACACTTCCACATTTTGGAGGATAGTACCATCGGCTAGTACAGCGTGGATTCGTCCCATGGCCGCCGCGAAGGAAATACCGCCATTTTCCTCCGGATTATAGTTTTCGGCGGCAATATCGACAAAAGCAACTAATCCTCTCCCAGCATCCCGTTTTTGCAGAAAATTGACCTCCCGCAAGCAGAGGGGACATTCTCCATCGTAGAGGAGTTTAATTTTCCAAGAGGGCGATCGAGTAGAATTTTCTAAGGTATCAGCAGATGGAGTCGGTAAAGATGACATGATCTTCTAGGGATTTTCTTTTCAGTGGTCGGTAATTAGTGAGGGGTTGAGAAGTAGGGAGTGGGGAAGTGGGGAGAATAAATAAAAATAATCTCCTGACTCCTGATGATTATTTTATGGCAATTCATCAGATTGGATGGGATCACTCTCTATTGGTTCTCGATCGTTGCGTTTTGAGAAACCCCAAGCAAAGAGGATAGCAATTAAACTAATCATAATCCATTCCGGCGGCACAAAATCGGGACTAATCACCCGCAACAACAATCTTAAACCCACCAAACCGACGGTGACAAAACCGGCATCTTCTAGGTGAGTGTATTCCTCTAACCAGCGAATAAATAAACCCGCCATAAAGCGCAGGGTAACTACTCCGATCGTACCACCAAGCAGGATCAACCAAGTATCATCGGCCACGGCGATGGAAGTGGTGACACTATCGAGGGAAAAAGCTAAATCGGTAACGGCAATTAGGGGGATAGCTTGCCAGAGAGATTGAAACTTGAGACTATGATGGGTGTGGTCTTTGTCTTCGGGGGAGGCAAAGTAATTAAAGACTAACCAGAGCAAATATACTGCTCCCAAAAGTTCAAACTGCCAGTATTTAACCACCCAGGTGGCGGTAAGAATCAAGACCATACGGAGAATATAGGCGAAAACTAAGCCAATATTCAAGGCCTGACGTTGACGCTGATGATCTCCTAATCCCTGTGCTATGGAAGCGAGAGCAATGGCGTTATCTGCTGATAATACCGCTTCTAGGGCAATGAGAACCAACAGAATTAACGGGGTTTTTAGACTAAGGGTTAGAGATGAATCAAGGAGCGAGTCTAACATTGAGGCCGCAGGTAAAAATAAATGTAATCATGGCAATACTTCAGCTTAACGCTTTTACAACTTTCTTTTCTAGGGGAGATAACCGTCATCGGGGTGGGGAGATATGAAGTCTTGTAACGAAATGATGCAGAGGACCCCGATGATGTCGGAAAGTATTGGATGAATATCTTTATGAGGAGATAATCAGCAATGCTTTCTGATACTCAAGTTTTAGTCGCTCTGGTAATTGCTTTAATCCCCGGGATTTTGGCTTTTCGTCTAGCGACGGAACTTTATAAGTAAAGTCGCTTTCAATAAACCCTGATCCCGTCTGACCTAGCTATAGGATAGACCGATTGGGGTTTTTTCAGTGATCAGTCATCAGTTACCAGTTATCAGTGATTGGGTGTAACTTGAAGGTAATTAGCCACTTTTCTGACCGATTTTACTTATACTCATAAATCTATGACCGCAGGAACACGAAACCAAACCGACAAAAAACCCAGAAAAAAGCCAAAAAGCGGCAATAAATCCCAAAACTGGCAAGTTATCGAGATTTGGCTCCGAATTATTGCCTATAGCGCCATTTCCATCACGGCAGTTTTTGCGATCGCTCGTTTGCTACCTTACCAACAGATCCAACAGGCAAAACTGGAAGAAGTGCGTTTGGCAGCCCAGGAAAAGGAGGAACGCGTCAATCAATTGCGCGGTCAATTTACTCGCAGCTTCGATCCTAGTCAAGCGCGGCAAGTCATGGGGGAACAAAGTCCCCGACGGGATCCTAATCAAAGACGCATTTTTTGGGTTTCTCAGTAGATTAGCTGCCCGTGCATCTCAATTACTTGTTAAGACTTCAGGGGAGAGGAGAGATCCACAGAGTCGGTCTGAGCATTTGTCAGGATAAAACTAATGACCACAGCGACACAATTATTAAGCATTTCTGCCTTGACAAAAGAGGATTATTATGCTCGTGATTGGGTAAAATTTTCCGATGCACTAAATCCTGTGGCATTAATCGATTTTAACTGACTTGAGGGAATCAGATAGGGAATTTACAAGGGGATAACAATTAAAATCTTTCTGTGAAAACTGATAACTGAAAACTGATAACTGATAACTGATAACTCACATCTGATAACTCACATCTGATAACTGATAACTCACATCTGATAACTCACATCTGATAACTGATAACTCACATCTGAAACTGATAACTGATAACTGATAACTGATAACTGATAACTGATAACTGAAATGACTCGATCCTATTTTGCTACTACCGCGAGGGGACTAGAAGAAATTGCCGCTAGGGAATTAGAATTCCTAGGGGCCAAAGAAGTGAAACCCGTATTCACGGGAGTCCATTTTCAGGGAGATCTGGCCCTACTCTATCGAGTCAATCTTTGGTCAAGAATTATTTTTCGGGTTTTGGTTCCCATTGCCGAAATTCCCTGTGGGGATGGGAAGGAACTTTATGATGGCATTCAAGCCATTGATTGGCGCGATTATCTCACCAGTGAGGAAACTTTAGCGGTACAATGTACGGGAACGAATGATCGCCTCAATCACACCCATTACACCGCTTTAAGCATCAAAAACGCTATTATCGACCAACAGCGTCAACAGGGGAATCCACGTTCTTTTGTGGATACAGAAAATCCCGACCTGCAAATTAACGCTCATATCGAGAAAAATCGCTGTGTGCTTAGTTTAGATAGTTCTGGTCACAGTTTGCATCGTCGCGGGTATCATCGGGCCATGGGAGTCGCACCTCTGAAAGAAAGTCTCGCCGCTGCTTTGGTAGAATTATCGGCATGGCAGGATGATATGGCTCTTTTAGACCCTTTTTGTGGTTCGGGAACCATTGTCATCGAAGCGACGTTAAAAGCTTTAAATATTGCCCCCGGTTTATCTCGTTCCCAGTTCGGATTTCAGAAGTGGCCAGACTATCAACCGGATTTATGGCAATCTTTGGTCAAGGAAGCTAAAGAAAAACAAAAATCTCGGCTAAATGCGCCAATTTATGCTAGTGATGCCGATTACGAGGTTTTGCGTCAGGCCGAGGATAATGCCTATTTTTGTCAAGTGCAGGAGCATATTAATTTTAGCTTGCAAAGCATCACCGACTTAGAACCGGCGAGCGATGGAGGGATTATTCTCTGTAATCCCCCTTACGGCAAAAGATTGGGCAATACCGAAGAATTAGGGGCCTTATATAAATTCTTCGGTGATGTCTTAAAACAGAGGTTTAAGGGTTGGACAGCCTATATTTTATCGGGAAACAAAGAACTGACTAAACAAATCGGTCTGCGTTCTTCCCGTCGCACTCCCTTGTATAACGGTTCTTTGCCCTGTACCCTCTTAAAATACGAATTGTATTAAGCTAAGACGCATTTAAGCCGCTTATTCTTAGATTAGCGGTTCTCTTAGGTTTGGTGGGTAAAATGTATTCTAAGATACATTCCTGCTGGCGAGGGAGTGGGACGAACCACAAAGACACAAAGGACACAAAGATTGATCGCTCCTATATAAGTTAAACTTATCACACAAAGAATAAGAGAGCCGATTAGCCGAATCTCCCCCCATCCTTGCCCCCCCGACCCCTTAGGGTTGATTCATTTAAATTAAGTACAGCGGATTTTGAGTCAATAAATTTGAATGAAAATTCTCAAGTTTATCTTTTTCTAATCAAAAGAGTTAGTGACAATAACTAATCTTTAATACCCTGCCAATATTTATTATGAATAGATGGATAAAGCTTTTTATCAAGCCACTAAAAGCCTATCTCTCTTGAAATTTTCTGAGAGTACATCCTGTTAATTTAGCTAATTTTTCTGCTTCTTACGTCGATAAAACTATCAGTTTTTCCTAACGTTCAGCTAACCACCTCTGTCCCTCTGTTATTGAGAGAAAACCCAAACCTCTGAAAAGATTCAATCCTATGGTTGTGAGAATTGACCAATTGCTGGCCGCTTGAAAATCACTTATCTCGCTTTTATCTTCCTCAAAAATTACATCTTTTACCCAATGTAACTGATTTTCCATTTTCCAATGTCCTCGAATAATTTTAGCAAATACTTGGGCGGATTCGGTTAGGCTACTGATATAGTAAGCTGTTTCTTCATAAGTTTTATCCCCGCGACTACCCCTTCTTTCTACTTT
>NZ_SFBZ01000165.1:0-2915 GCF_007095495.1 Microcystis sp. M_QC_C_20170808_M9Col
GGATGATGAAATCTTTCCTAAGACAGTGAGTTCTTTTCTTCTTCCGTGAATTCTAGGTTAATCATGTTTTTAATGAGTGCTTTGCTTCTAATTATGACTCTTAAACTATATTATTGTCCTTGAGTAAAAAATGCAAGTTGTAGCCGTGCAAAGTATAGTCAAAAGAAATAGAATTGGTATTATAGCGTTTCCCAGTCTCATGAGGTACACCAAAATCTTAAATCCCGAATCCCGAATCCCGACTCCTGACTCCTGACTCCTGACTCCTGACTCCTGACTCCTGACTCCTGACTCCTGACTCCTGACTCCTCAAAACCTAAGGCTTTGTACCTCACAACTATGGGAATTGCTATAATACCAAAAGATAGACAATAGAGTTAAGATTTGATATAATAGCCAAAAACGAGAGTATTTTACTTATGATACTTGACAAATTTTTGAACCTAAAAGGAACCTCTATTCAAGGCTATCGACACCTAGAAAATATCGGTATAGTTTGACCAGTCGAATCGAAAAATAAAAAAGCAACGGCTCGACTGAGCTTTTGTCGAACGCTCAGTCGAGCTGCGGAAAAAAGAGCCGTAGAAGCGCAGAAAAATAAAAAACAGACAGCGGAAAAAGAAGCGAAGCTAGAAGTTTTAAAGCGAAGTAAATATAGCCTGTTAAAAAAAATTAAACTAGAAGCTATCAAAAAAAATTGGCCAAATTTGAAAGAGATGCACGAATTAAAGGAAGAATTCAGAAGTATTTACGAAACCTCAAAAAATCCGACAGAGGGAATGCTATCCATCTCGGAATGGTTGGCAAAATCCTCCAGTGTTTTTACCAAGAGTTGTCAAACAATCCGAAACTGGTTTGGAGAAATCATTAACAACGAATGGATTAGTCGAGGGAATCAACAATAAACTTAAACTAATAAAACGAAGAGGCTATGGCTTGAGAAACTTTCGGAATTTTTGGGTTAGAAGTATGTTATCTTGGCATCTTGTATGTTGATTTAGCATAAAGAGTAACGAAGAGCCAGACATTTTTCTGTATGGGTTGCTCGTTTCTCCTTATTTTATCCTATTTTTCCCTTGCATCATACTTATTTGGAATGACTATATTATCTGAACTAGGACGAACAATCTGTCTTTTACTTAGCTGTTGCCAAATATCTACTAGGAAGACTAGCAAGAACAGATGAACAGCACCTAGAAACTGATGTCTTTCAAAGATAAAGAAGAACTTGGGTAATAAGGGAACATTCGGCGGTTGTTGAAAACCTAAATACTGTTGTGCTTGTACCACATAAGCATTAGAGACTTGGGAATAAAGAAAACAACCGTAGGCAAAAGCAGCAAATAAAGAGGCGAGTAGGGCGCGTCTGGATACTAGGAAATCCTGATAGTAGAGCCAGATAATACTCATCAGGATAAAAGGATAACCTATATAGAGATAGCGCTGATGAGTACCACTGAGAAGAATATTAAAACCTAGGTAACTTAGTCCGTGGAAAAGGCAGAGAAGTGCCATTAAATAGGTAGTATTATATTTCTGGTTAATCGCCTCGGTTTTGGTGGCGAGAATTTGCCAAATCTTGATTAAACCTGTACAGATAAGAAAACCCATGAAACCAGCATAGAGTAAAAGCCCTGCTTGGTAAGGACTGATACCTTTTTTCCAGCTACCTAGTTGCAAATCCATAAAAGGTACTCGGGAGGAAGCGCGGGGTTCTAAACCGAGAAATATCCAGATATTAAAGCCATTGCCTGAGATTTTGTCACCGTGAGCACTACCAGATTTTAAGACAAAGAGGAAACTAGACTGAATCAGTCTGAGGGGAACTGCAAATAAGCTATCTAGGTAGAGGAAAAATCCGAGGCTTAAAAGTAGAGTTGCTCCCAGCCAGATTAAGCCTTTAGTCTGGTATCTTTGCTGGAATTTGTAACCTGTGGTCAGGATAACTAGGGCAAAAAAGGGTAGGGAAAAAATAAAGAGTTGTTTAGTGAGAATGAATAGGACTAAACTAAACATCCCGAGGAGAAACCAGAGGATATTTTTGAGGAGGGTGTTTTTCTCACTCCAAGATTGGAAGAAAGCAATGGTAGCCAGGAGGCAAAATAATAAGCCTACGTTGTCAATCTGTCCCCAGAGAGAACCTGCCGCCCAGAGAAATAGCACTAGGGTAATGCTGAAACCGATGATTACGGGGCGTTTGAATTTTAAGATTCTTGCTAGGTAGGTGAGAAGGAGAAAATTGAGAGCATCAACAAACGCTAGGTAAAAACGGAAGTAGTAGATAGCTGCGGTTTTTTCGCTAATTCCCAATAGGGATTTTATCGCCGCAATTACTCCGCCACTTGCCAGTATGCCTATACTAGGATAGTTGGGGACTTTGGGAGGACAATCCATGTATACTTTACCTGCTGCGAGACAATCCCCCCATCTACTAAAGAGAAAAGTATCGGTAACGTGGTAAATGGGGAGAAAATAGACTAAAACAAAAGGGAGGGCTATTCCTAGGGTATAGGCAAGGGGGATGAGGAAATTATTTTTTTCCCCTGGGTTGGTTGAGTCTAGAAAGTTTTTCATTATTCTCGAAGTCGTTGAGCTTTTCTGGTTCGGTATATTTTCAGATAATTTTGGCGGTTTCCAGGAGATATTTCTCTAGTTGGGCTTTTTCTTGCAGGGGTATCCCTAGCATGGCTTTTTTCCTTGTATTTCTTTCTATTTTCTCACAACTTCGTCAATGAGTAATTATACTCATGCCTAAGGGGGATGCGGCCTGTAGTTTTCCATAATAGTTTAGAGACATTGACACTCCCCGCTCTAAAGAGACGGGGATTCTTGGTTCACAGAGATTACTTGCTTAGACAGAATTGCTTCTGAAAAAGTAGAGGTATTCTCTCCCCAAGCGTTTATTGGATCGAGCC
>NZ_SFBZ01000166.1:0-39970 GCF_007095495.1 Microcystis sp. M_QC_C_20170808_M9Col
TGACTTCTGGTACTTGTTCAATTTCTAAGTCTAAAGCTTGGGCAATTTGTTCTACACTTAATCCTAAGACCGATAAACGGGGAATAGAGTTTAATTTAGCGGTTAATGCTCCTTCCTCTAAAATATCTTGATAGATGACGGATTCTCTCATAATCTCACTCCGAAGGATTTTTTTAATCGTCTCTCGATTTAATGCTAACCCGGCGAGAATACTGGTGGCGGCAGCGAGATTGATTTGCACCTGTTTGTCGAGGACGGTTAAGGAGAGGGGAGAACCCAATAACCAAGTGGCTAGATCATCGGAGAAGTTTTCGGCAATAAATTTACAAATATTATCAAACATTGCGAGCGTTCTGCCTTTGTAATTACTACCATCCACATCAATAAATTCAAGATTACTTGCTATCAATTCCTAAACAATTAAGCTAAATAAACCCCCGATCATTAGTAAAAGTCTTTGATTTCATGGTAATCTTTGACCCAAGCTTACGAAATATTATATCACCGATTAAGATAGATCATGATTTAATCTTGTTTTAAGTTCACAAACATAATTAACGGTAGCATGATCTGTCTTAATAATTAACTTTACTTCAGCCAATAATTGACCAGATATATAGGTTTCATCTTGAATAGTTTCCTGAAAATTAGGTAAGGATTCCAGACAGGTCAAATATTTATAAAATAGGAGATTTTTGGGCTACATAAGCAATAGAAAGTTACCTTTTTTCTAAAATTAGTAAATATTCGGATTTCATGCCATCAGGATTTTTATTCTTGCGAGATTTGAATAATTGTCTGGTTTTAATTCTATCCTCAAAGACGCTATCAAAAATAAAGCCATTTTCCTGAAAATATTCCTGTAATATTCGCCAAGTTTCTACTTCCACCCCATCCACTTTCGGATTACCGACAAAAATGCAAGCTTTCCCAGCTTGTTTTAATTTTCTGGTGGCATTTTCTAAAGCATTGATAGTGTGACAAAAATAGGAATCGAGTATTTTATGTAAATTCTCTTTCTCTAAACTCGATCTCACTTGATTTAAGGTTTCGGTTTCGATTAATCTGGTAGCCTGTCGGTAGGGAATTTCTAGCTTAGAGATTTTTTGCACTTCTTTTTCTGTATATCCTAACCAATATAAATCTAGTTTTGCTGTTCTGATATATTCCTGTGCTTGCAGATAGGGGGGTGAACTAATTAAACAATCTAACTCTAAATTTTGATCGATCTCAAAAGTGGCACTATCTACTCCCCCATAAAAAAGCACTTGATTACAATTATGCCAAGTTACGGTAATATATTGATTGACGCTGGTTAAAGTTTCAAAACTCATCTCTTTAATCGTTCGTTTTAATTCCTCTTGCCAATCTCTTTGTAATAGTTCCTGTATATCTGATTTTTTGTATTTCGATTGAAATAATTTAGGTTTGGTATGTTCTGCATAGGAAAACTGTTTACTAACTTTCACTAAAACCGCTTGAATAATCTGGGAATACAAATCAGGTTCTAGACTTTTTTGACCTGCCCAAAGTTTCTGCAAAACTGCTAAAATATCCTCTGGATACCAATAGTTTAAATTTGACCACTGAGGGATAAATTTATCCTTGCTGGCAAAAACTTCTAAGATTTTTTTATCTAACTCTGAGTAACTCAATGGTTCTTGATGTTCTGTAATTTTAATCGGTATAATATGGTTTAAAAGATAATTCAGGTCAGTTAAAACCGCATTTCTTTGAGAAAGTTTAGCCTCTAAACCCACCGTACCTGAACCAGCAAAAGGATCGATAATCCAATCATCCTTTTTCGTGTAGTTATCAAGGCAAAATCTCACCACTTGGGGAATAAATTTGGCAGGATAATAATAGATGCCATGGGTTAGATAACTGGTGCTGGTGATTTCTGGTACTAAATCTCGAAAAGAAACTAATCGCGGGGTTCCCCGATTAAATCCTTCTAAATTGTTAAAAGCGAAAAGTTCTAACTGCATGATTCAGCTATCAATTCTCCCTAGGGTGGACAGGCCAATTAAAATAAAGATTAAACCCTTAGTCGATCAATATTCTAACTTATCGTCCCTTAACCTAACCGAGAACTCAACTTTTTTACTTTTTACTTTTTACTTTTTACTTAACGTGATATACTGCCAGAGGAAAAAATGACGTTTTAATTAGTCTGCGTGAATAGCCAATCCTCGACGATCATAGAACAGGTTAGAGTCCTTGACCCCCTGACAGAAACGGATCGCATTGCCGATGTCTGGATTGAGGAGGGGGTAATTAAAGCGATCGAATCTCAGCTTCCCCCAAGAGAAAATAGTAACTATATTTCCGGTCAAAACTGTATTTTTGCTCCCGGATTAGTCGATCTCTACAGTCATTCCGGGGAACCCGGCCACGAGGACAGAGAAACCCTTGCATCTCTGATCCAAGCTGCCACGGCCGGAGGCTGCACCCGGTTGGCAATTCTCCCCAATACTCTCCCCCCCCTCGATCACCCCGCACTCATTAGCACATTACAGCAAAAAAGTCAAGGGTTTTTTGACTCAAAATCGACTCGTCTGCATTTTTGGGCAAGTCTCACCCTGGGAAGACAAGGGCAAAAAATGACGGAATTAGCCGATTTAATGCCTGTAGCGGTGGGTTTTACCGATAATCGCAGTCTGGAAGATTTGGGACTGCTGCGGCGCTTATTGGAATACCTAAAACCCTTCGGTAAAAATATCGCCCTTTCCCCCGTAAATCAGCAATTAAAGGGTAATGGAGTCATGCGTGAGGGAGAAACCTCGATTCGCTTCGGTTTACCCGGAGATCCTGCTATTTCCGAAACCACTGCTTTAGCCACAATTTTAGAAATCGTCGGCGAAATTAATACACCTGTTCACATAATGCGAATTTCTACCCGTCGAGGAGTGGAATTAATTCGCGAGGCAAAAATGCGGGGATTGCCGATAACCGCTAGTGTGACGTGGTTGCATCTGCTCTTAAATACAGGATCGATCGCCAGCTATCATCCCAGTTTACACCTCGCTCCACCCTTGGGCAACGAAAGCGATCGCAAGGCGTTAATTGCGGCAATTAAGGAGGGAATTATCGATGCAATCGCGATCGATCATCGTCCCTATACCTACGAAGAAAAAACCGTCTCTTTTGCAGAAGCACCCCCCGGCGCGATCGGGTTAGAATTAGCTTTACCGCTACTCTGGGAAAAATTAGTAATAACCGGGCAATTATCAGCTTTACAATTATGGCAAGCGCTTAGTCTCAATCCCTGTCATTGTTTACAACAAAAACCGGCATCTCTCAACCCGGGTAATCCCGCAGAAGCAATTCTTTTTCATCCCCAAGCAAGCTGGAAAGTAACGACAAATAATCTTCACTCCCTCAGTCATAATACTTTCTGGTTAAATCAAACAATTACGGGAAAAGTCTTAGAAATGTGGAATTTTTAAAGGGTGGCCAATTTCTATCTTGAGACTCTCCTAGTTTTTTGGATAATGATCAGCTAGAATTCTAGAGAGAACTAGAGTAATGCCATGGAAAAAGAACTGGTATCGGAAAAGCGCGGTTATCTACTTCGCACGGTGGCAGAAGCTAAAGAAATTGTCCTTAATTGGTTGCGAGAAATAAATTTAGTTAATGCGATTAAATTAGGTTTACCAGAAGTGGATGACAGATATCATATTTGGCGAATTCCTCTATGTAATGACCAGAAAAAAACCGTTGGGGAAGTGGTGATCGATGCCTACACCACCGAAATTTTAGCCGATAGGACAACCCGGACTGAAATTATTATCGCTCGTCTGTTAAAACAGGATGAATCTAAATTAGAAACCCGCAAGAAAACCAAAAAAGAATACAAGCTTTCCTCTCTGAGAAATACCATCGGATTTGGTGATTGTAGTGAACTTTTGGAGGAAATGCCAGCAGAAAGTGTTGATTTAATCTTTACCTCACCACCCTATTTTAATGCTCGCCCGGAATATTCGGAATTTGAAGAATACGAAACCTATCTATTGAAGCTGCGACAGGTGATCAGAAAATGTCATCGAGTTTTGAGTGAAGGGCGTTTTTTTGTCATTAATATTTCTCCCGTGCTGTTGCGTCGTGCTTCCCGTAATCAAGCTTCTAAACGTATTGCTGTCCCCTTTGATTTGCATCGAATTTTTATTGAGGAAGGTTACGATTTTATTGATGATATTATTTGGCTAAAACCAGAGGGAGCAGGGTGGGCAACTGGTAGAGGGCGCAGATTTGCTGCCGATCGCAATCCTCTCCAATACAAAACTGTGCCGGTGACTGAATACGTTTTAGTCTATCGTAAACACACGGATTTACTCATCGATTGGCATATTCGCAATCATCCCGATCAAGAAGTAGTAAAAGCCTCAAAAATTGCCGATGGTTATGAACGCACTAATGTCTGGAAAATTAACCCAGTCACTAACTCAAAACATCCCGCCGCTTTTCCCGTAGAATTGGCAGAAAAAGTGATTACCTATTACTCTTTTAAAGGCGATGTGGTTTTAGATCCCTTTGCCGGTTCAGGAACCGTGGGACTAGCGGCCGCTTCTTTAGATAGACGTTTTGTTTTATTCGAGAGTAATTTTAATTATATTGAACTGATACGAAAGCTAATTACTGAAGGCAATAAGACTGATTTAGACTCAGTTATTTTGCTTAATTGTCCGTTAGAAAACTAACAATGAGCGAGGTAAACACCATGACAGCCAGTAAAAGTCACGCTTATTTTACTCCAAAAGACTATCTGGAAATAGAGAAAATTAGTCCCATTAAACATGAATATATACAAGGGCAAATCTTGGCGATGGCCGGGGCAAGTAAAGCCCATGTTATCATCACAGGTAATCTTTCGGCTCAATTAATTAATCATTTACGGGGTAGTGGTTGTCTTGCCTACGCTACCGATATGAAAGTGCGTCTCCCTAGCTTAAATATCTTCTATTATCCCGATTTTGCCATTACTTGTGACCAACGAGATCGAGTTTCCCAGGAAGATTTTATCCTGCATCCGCGAGTGATTATCGAAGTTTTATCCGACTCCACGGCAGCCTTTGATAGAGGCGATAAATTTGCCGATTATCAAACTATCCCTGAATTAGAGGAATATCTACTTATCGAGCAAAAACAAGTCCTAATCGAACAATATCAACGTCAATCTAATAACCTCTGGATTCCCCATATTTATCACGCGGGAGATTTAATCACTATTAACTGTATTAACTTTTCTTGTCCGATAGAAATTCTTTATCAAAACCTAGAAATTCTTAGCTAGAATCTTGACCGTAAAAATAGTAAAATGGGGTCAGGTATTAGGATAAATTTCCCCTATTTCCTAACCCCCCAACAACTTAGATAATTAACCCCGTTGTCGAGTATTGATCACCTCACCGGCTGCATTAACTAACTCTAGCTGTAGCGGCATTTGTCCCATAGCGTGAGTGGAACAACTTAAACAGGGATCATAGCAACGAATACCCGCTTCCACCCGGTTTAACATCGCTTCGGGAATTTCGCCACCATGGATATAATGTTGGGCGATTTGTTTCACCGTTTGATTCATGGCCAAATTATTATTACCCGTGGCAATAATCAAATTCACCGTTTCAATCAAACCATTTTCATCCACTTTATAATCATGGAATAAAGTACCCCGGGGCGCTTCACTAACTCCCACCCCTTGCAGATTATTAATTCCTGCTTCGGCCCGGCAGCGTTGAGAAACTATATCGGGATCGTCGATTAAAAGTTCGATACGCTCTAAACAGCCTAAAATCTCCACTAATCGGGCATAATGATAGTAAAAAGAAGAGGTTGCTACACCACCGACCCGATGGCGATATTCCCGTAACTCGATATCCGCCCCCTCCGTGCCAAAATGGGAACAAACATTTAAGCGCGCCAACGGACCAACCCGATAGATACCGTTGGGATAACCGAGAGGTTTATAGTAGGGAAACTTTAAATAAGACCATTTTTCTACTGATTCGCCGATATAATCGCGATAATTGTCTTCGCTGAGGTTATCGGCCACAATATTGCCTTGACTATCGGTAAAACGAATATGACCGCCGTAGTGTTCCCACTCGTCCCGTTTACCGACCAATCCCATAAACAGGGAAGGGAAATTACCAAAAGCGGCGATTTCTGTGGTTAAATTGTCTAGAAGTCCTTTAAATAGGTTTAAGGCCGTGTAAAGAGTCGCTTTAGACTCCGGCAGTCGTTCTTTAATCCATTGTCGCCCTTCTTCGCTCAGGGGAGAACGCACACCTCCCGGGACAGACCAAGCGGGGTGAATTTTTTTCGCCCCCAAAAGTTCAATAACTTTCTGTCCAAATTGACGTAAACGGATGCCCGCTCGCGCTAGGTCGGGATCGGCCGCGATTAAACCGAAAATATTCCGTTTAGCGGCGTCACTTTCCCAACCAAGCAGAAAATCGGGACTGCTAAGATGGAAAAAGCTTAAAGCATGGGATTGGGTTAACTGTCCCAAATTCATCAAGCGCCGCAGTTTTTCACCCGCAGGGGGGATTTGCACCGCTAGAATTTTATCACCAGTTTTGGCGGCACAAAGTAGGTGACTAACGGGGCAAATGCCGCAAATTCGGGCAGTAATTCCCGCCATCTCCCACATCGGCCGTCCCTCGCAGAATTTCTCGAAACCGCGATACTCGACCACATGAAAACGCACGTCATCCACTTCCCCCCCATCGTCAAGGAAAATCGAGATCTTGGCATGGCCTTCGATCCGGGTGACGGGATCGATAACGACGGTTTTAGTCATAGTAAGTCCTCATTGTTCAGGAGTTCCACAGAACGGTATTGTGGAGAGTGCGATCGAGCTTGGTTTCAACGATAATTTATCCCGATCTCCGCCCTGCTGTCTCTATGATAGTTATTACCCCCCTAGCAATCCTAATTTTTATAACAATTTTTCCCGATTCTCAATGGCAGCTAATTTGGCATTTTGTAGCAAATACTACAGAAAATAGTTCGGAAATCCGCAATGATTATCTCTCACTTTGCTGGTGTTGATCGGTCATTATATATATAGAAGTCGGTTCTCGTCTGTCAGTTTTCAGCTTGGTTCTGCTTTGCTCTCAAAGCTGAGGGCGAAAAGGTCGAAAGTCGGCCAGATTGTTTACAGCTAATCGGGAAAATCACCTTGTTGTTTTGTAATCTTACCTAACAGTATCAGCGGCACTGCCGAGGATTCAGGAAAAAGCGACCCAAAAACAAGCGATTGTAGTTGATAGTCCTACACTATAATACTTTTGTTCTGGATGTTGAGAAAAAAGCATAAACTTAACATCATACCAAAGAATGAATTAACTTTGAACCTTTAGGGGATTGCCCGCGTCTAAAGGCGCAGGATACAATCAAAGAAATTCCGATCAAACTCATACCGACTTCAGATAAGCCAGACTCACCCGCGAGTCGGAATAGTAACAGACTTTTTCTGTGTCAAGGAGTCACCACCAAACCAATGCCCACCGCAAAAACCAACCAAACTCAATCACAGCCCACCCTCAATGCCGATATGGTGCGTACCTATCTGCACGAAATTGGGCGAGTTCCCCTCCTAACTCACGAACAAGAAATTATTTACGGCAAACAAGTCCAACGGATGATGAGCCTGTTAGAAGCGAAAGAAGCACTATCGAAGCAATTAGGACGGGAACCACAGCGCTTGGAGTGGGCGGATTCGGTGAATTTAAGCGAAAATGAACTGGATCGAGCCTTGAAGACCGGCGATCGAGCTAAACGGAAAATGATTGAAGCTAACCTCCGCTTGGTGGTTGCGATCGCCAAAAAATATCAAAAGCGGAACATGGAATTCCTAGATCTAATTCAAGAGGGTAGTCTGGGATTAGAAAGAGGTGTAGAGAAATTTGATCCCACCAAAGGTTATAAATTTTCTACCTATGCTTACTGGTGGATTCGACAAGCAATTACTCGTGCGATCGCTCAACAGGCCCGCACCATTCGTTTGCCCATCCATATCACCGAAAAACTGAATAAAATCAAAAGAACCCAGCGCGAACTCGCCCAAAAACTGGGGAGAAGTGCCACCCCTGCCGAGATTGCCCTGGAATTAGAGCTAGAACCCGCTCAAATCCGCGAATATCTCAGTATGGCCCGTCAACCCATCTCCCTTGATGTGCGCGTCGGCGATAACCAAGATACGGAATTGTCGGAATTATTAGAAGATAGCGGAGTTTCCCCCGATACCTTCATCACCCAAGAATTATTACGGCAAGACTTAGCCAATCTCCTGGCCGAATTAACTCCCCAACAACGGGAAGTAATTACTCTCCGGTTTGGTCTAACCGATGGTAAAGAGTTATCCTTAGCCAAAATCGGCCAGAGAATGAACATCAGTCGGGAACGAGTGCGACAATTAGAACACCAGGCCCTAGCTCATTTACGCCGTCGCCGGGCCAACGTCAAGGAATATATTGTCGCTAGTTAGTAAGATTAGCAAATAACCAAGAAGGAGAGTTCAAGCTCTCTTTTTTTTGGGTTTAATTAATATAAAATCCCGATTAGTTTTCACCTGTGGCAGTTCCTTCATGACTAGATCAACAGAAACAGCGACCCCAACACTATACGAAGAAGATTTTTATCTCTGGCTAAAAACCACGGCAGAACAATTAAAAAAAGGCCAGTTTGCCGAGGTGGATTTAGACAATTTAATTGAGGAGATTGAATCGATGGGGAGAAGTGAAAGACACGCGCTCAAAAGTCTTTTAACTCGTCTCCTAGAACATTTACTCAAATTAACTTACTGGCAATCGGAAAGAGACCGGAATGGTAATCATTGCAATGGAGAAATCAATAATTTTCGGGCAGAAATTCAAGATTTACTGGAGGATAGCCCTAGTTTAAAGCCCTATCTTCGGGAGATTTTTGAGCCATCCTACCATACAGCTTTAGAGGCCGTCCGGAAAAAAATGGGTTTATCCCCCGGCGGTTTACCCAGTCAGATAATTTTTAATCTCGAACAGGTTTTAGATCACCAATGGCTGCCGATCGATTGGGAATAAACTATTGACTATCTAATACTAAATCTGGTTATTAAAGACTGATTATTTATTCCCCCTTTTGCCTCTTGCCTATTGCATGAGTGCCTGTCCTGATAAGTAGCCTATATTCAACGGATTTAGTATAAATTACTCCTTGATCGCTAAACAGTCATCAGTGAACTGAAAACTCAAATCTGATAACTGATAACTGATAACTGATAACTGATAACTGATAACTGATCTGGTTTTACTCAAGCAACTTCTTCAGCAGGGCGTCCACTTCCTCCAGGCCGGATTGATTATTTTTCAGCACATAAACCGCTCGCGCTTGCTTAAAAGCTTCCGCAGCCTCTCTTTTTCGTCCCCGGCCCGCGTAGGCCCGACCGAGATTAAGATAGACATCGGCGTTATTGGGGGCAATTTCGGCCAAATCTTGATAGGCGATAATTGCTGCAAGATAATCTTTTCTGGCCAGATGGATGCGACCGATTCCCGCTTGTGCTTCCAAAGATTGGGGTTGCAGGAAAACAGCCCGACGATAAAAGGGGAGAGCCTCGTCAAAACGCTCTTGTTTTTCGAGTAAAATCCCTATTTTTAGCTGAATTAAAAAATTTCCTGCACTTTGTCGCTCTATTTCCTTTAAAATTTGGGTTCCACCATTTAAATCGCCCTGTTTGAGCAAAAGGCTGGCCAGTTGCAATCTTAATTCACTATTGTTAGGGAATCTTTGCAGGGATTTTTGGAGAAAATCGAGGGCTTCAGTGCTTTTATTCTGTTCGATCAAGGCTTTACCCATGATTTCGTGGGCTTGCTGATTATTGGGGTCGAGAGCTAAAACCCATTGGTAAACTTCGCCCGCTTTAGCATAGTTTTTTTGGCGTAATAACACCACCCCTAAACCGAGGTAGTGTTGGACGTTTTTCGGTTCTATTTGGATAGCGTAGTAGTAAGCGGTGGCTGCATTGTCATAATCACCGATATTAGCCAAACTATAACCGAGAGCATGGAAAAAGTCGGGATTACTCGGATCGAGACTTAAAGCTTTTTGGTATGCTTGGGCGGCGGCGTTATAATCCCCTTGCCGCGTTTGTAAAAAGCCAATCCCAGAGAAAATTTTGGCATTATTGCCATCAAGGGCGGCAGCCCGCTCGTAAATGGCTATAGCTTCCCCATAATTGCCATTTTTGACCAATTGCCGCGCTTGACGCAGTAGTTCGTTAACCTGTGAATCCTTGCTCACGATTGCCCCCGCCGGATTATCAGCGATCGCAATTGAGGCAGAGAAACAGCCCCCCGCGAGAAGACCGACGAGCAAGATTAAACGGGTAAATTGTTTCATCGCTTTACCTTTGTTAACGATTCTTAATTAAAGTTTATTGTAAATGGTATTGACAAAAATCAACTATTCTGCATCACCCTTGGACGAGATTATTGCGGGCCTCTTGGGCGACTTGGGCGCTTTTGTCGCCGGTTAACTGGGTCAAAACAGCGATCGCATCTTGCCCCCCTAAGCGGCCTAAAGCTTGAGCGAGACGATAGCGCAGTTGCCAGTCATCATCACTAGCCAAGGGAACGAGTAAAGAGACGGCGCGAGGGTCGCCTAGTTCCCCGAAAGCACTAACAGCGGCCGTTTTTACCAATTCATTATCGGAGTTTAGGGCGATTTCGAGCAGTTCAAAGCCCCGGGGTTCCCCCAACTCGCCCAAAGCGGCCACAATGCTAAATTGAATTAACCAGTCGGAGGATTGTTGATAGACAGCCACCAGATCATCGTAGGCTGCCGTTAATTTTAACCCCCCGATCGCATCGGCCGCGGCTGCTTTCACGTCCGCTTCGGGATCATGCAACAAGCGATCGCGTAGAATAGTTAAGGCCAGATCAAGATTCTGACGGCCGAGGATATCTAACTGACTTACCGCCGAATAACGCACTCTAGCGTTACTATCCTTAATTAAAGGCTGTAACATCTCGAAGGCGATTTCTGGGGCTAAATAACGCAGTTGATTAACTCCCGATAAGCGATCGCCATAATCATCGGAATCGAGCAGCCGTTGCACGGATTCAGGGGAATAATTCATAATTTGATGACACCCTTAACAATTGGACTGGTATTAATTGTCCCATGAATAGTTATCGACTCCTGACTATTTTGATCATGTTTAGTTCCCCGGTTTTTTGGGGCTGTAGTCCTCCCTCTCCCCTTAAAAAAGAACCTACGGCCGAGATGATCGTTTCTCCTTCTCCCAGTCCGATTATTCCCCCATCAGACATTAAGGCCGCTAATCGTTATCGTCAATTGGGATTACAGTATCGTCAACAGGGAGATTTTATCAAAAGTATTGAGGCTTTAAAAAAATCGGTACAGTTAAACCCCAATCATCTAGACGGGAGAGTAATTTTAGGCTGGACACAACACCTAGCTAAACAACCTTTAGCGGCACAAACAACCCTCGAAGAAACGATTAAAATTGCTCCCGATCATGTGGCTGCTTATAATGCTTTGGGTATTGTTTATCTTGTCGGTGGTCATCTTGAAAAGGCCGTAGTTACGCATACTAAAGCCGCTAATTTAAAACCCGATAATGAAATTGCCTACTATAATTTATCCCTCGCCTATCATCGCCTAAAAGATTTTGATTCAGCTATTACTAACGCTGAAAAAGCAGTTAAATTAGAGCCGAATAATCCCCATCCTCTTGTGGCTTTGGCAATGATTTATTTAGAACAAGGTGATAGTAAAAAAGCGCAGGATACCTACAAAAAGGCTAGGGATTTAGACGGTCGTTATCGACAAAAATGGTTTCTGGCACACCTGAAGGAAGCGGGTTTTAGTCAGGAGCAAATTCAATTAGTCGAAAAGTTACTATCTGGTTAGATTTAAAAATTATTATTTCCCCTTAAGATGCCTGTCGATGTCCCAGTTTTAGGAAAATAGTTTCTAAATCTTCGCAGCAAGTATAAAACTCGCTTAAGGTCAGGCCGGAAACGACTAAAGATTTCAACAATTCGGCACTATCTTCTAGGGTTCCCGTAAATTTAACCCGGAGAGTATTAGTATGAATAATTCTTTGCCAACTTTCCACAAAAACACATTGTTTAAGAGCAGTTTCTAAGGCTTCTAAATTGCCTAGAGTCGTAATCTGCAAGTATTGACCAGCTAGACGTTGATTTAATTCTTGTAAAGAGGTACTTTCCACTAGATAACCTAATTCCATGATGCCCACAGAACTACAAAGTTCGGCTAAATCACTAAGGACATGGGAGGAAATTAAAATAGTCATACCTGCCGATTGTAAGACTTTAATAATCTCACGAAATTGTAGGCGAGCGATCGGGTCTAATCCAGAAACCGGTTCATCGAGAAGTAAAATTAAAGGTTCATGGATAATCGTTCGGGCTAAACTTAAACGTTGTTTCATCCCCCGGGACAAAGTAGCGATCGAATTATGGCTTTTACCGGTTAATTGTACCAGTTCTAGAACCTCATAAATGCGGCGATGACGTTGGGAGCGAGGGATATGATAAAGACGGGCAAAATAATCCAGATAATTCCAGACATTTAGGTCATCGTAGAGGGGAAAATTATCGGGTAGATAACCTAAGTTTCTTTTGAGACGGGGATTACTCTCATCTCTTAAAAGACGTTCTCCGTGCAGATATATTTCTCCCGTTGTCGGTTCTTCCGCTGCCGCTAACATCCTAATTAAAGTGGTTTTTCCCGCTCCATTTGGACCGATTAACCCGTAAACTTCCCCCGCTTCAATCTGTAAATCCACTTGATTAACAGCCCCATGGCGGTCAAATTGTTTGGTTAAACCAACGGTAGCAATGGCTAATTCTGGTGTGTTCATAAAGTTTTAGTAGTGGGATTGCTGACAAACTGGCCACCACATTCTTAACATTAACGTTTGGGTTTCCCGTTATCAATAGAACCATTCTTGATGGTATGGTGAGAACCACAACTAGGACAAGGCAATACAGGCGAAGAGGTGATTTTGTTCTGTGTTAGACTGATATTTGAGTAAGTCTAACACGAACCACAAAAAGATATTGATCAGAAAACTGATCATCAAGCTAGATGTTTAAAGACTGATTGGGTTCCAATTATTTTTTTTGTTAATGAATATTTTACACAGTTCATACCAGATAAGCAACATGGCTCACTACTACCAAATCCTTACCTTGCGCTATTTTACCCCCGAAGGGGAATTAGTTCCCACTCCCGCAGAAGCGGCAGGCAAGGCAGGAAATCAAGTCCAACAGGAAAGGCAGAAAGCCGCAAAATTAGCGGCTAAATTGCGGGAATTGGGCATAAATCCCCGATAAAATTGCTAATTATCTGATGATTTCTGGATTTAATACGATGTATAGACGAGAATTACTGCAATTTATTGGCTCTCACGCTCTTTTTGGGGCTATTAATCCAGAATTTGCTTGGAATTATCAAAATATTGACCATTGGGGCGAATTATCAAGGAATTATCGCCTCTGCACCACGGGAAAGCAACAAACACCGATCGATCTGAGTATAGTGACTGAAAAAGAGCTATACCACCCCACCTTTAATTATCGTCCTGTACCCCTAAAAATTCTCCATAACGGTCGTACAATCTTGGTTCAGACCGAAAAAGGTGGAAACATGAGTTTTCACGGCGAAAACTGGGATTTATTGCAGTTTCATTTTCATCACCCCAGCGAACATCAGATTAAAGGTCAGTCTTTCCCTCTAGAAATTCATTTAGTGCATCGAAATGGGAGAGGAAATTTAGCAGTTGTGGGTATCTTAGCCGAAATTGGCGCAAATAATCCCTATTTACAAACCATTTGGGCTTATTTGCCCCAAGAACCTTCTCCTGAAATGATTATCCCCGATACTTGGGTCAATGCCGGGCTTTTACTGCCAGAAAATAGCGATTTTTATGAATATCGCGGGTCTTTGTCCACTCCTCCCTGTAGCGAGGATGTTCTCTGGTTAGTCTGGCAAAATGCGATCAAAATTTCTCCCGAACAACTGCAACAATTGGCCGCGATTTTTCCCCGTAATGCGAGGAATATTCAACCCTTAAACGGGCGCTCGATCCTGCATTCCTAGGCGAAATTGTCGGCATTTTGGCTAATTTAGATAATTTTATTAACTTTTAGACCAAAAATGGTAAATAACTCAGGAATACGCTCAATAACTAAAGCTTCGGTGGCTGTCCAGTCACTTTCCTTCGTGGCTAAAACCCCTAGAACACTCAGAGGAACCTGTAAAAATAGGTGACTTAAGAGGAGAGCGATCGCAGCGATTACTAAACCTAAAAGCCGCCATTGGGGGAGATAGGCGGCCACGGCAGCCGCTAGAGGGGCAAAATTGTAGATTGGCCAAGTGATGAGAATTAAGAGGACGACTCCCAAAAGAGTAAGAAGACGATGGCGAGGACGTTTAAAAAGAGAGAGAATTTTTAACTGTTCGGGGGTGAGTTGACTCGGTTTCAGAGCAACCAACAAAAGACTAAAAATATCAAAAGGTTTTGTCCACTGCATCCAAAAGACGGGTATGATAGCGATCGCTCCCAGAAATAGCCATTCTAGCCAAAGAAAGGGCAAGGGATCGCCCACAGCTAAACCAATCCAAGCGATTTGTAAAAAGATTGGCAAAGCCGCTAACCCTGCCAGATGAATCCACAAAAAAGGTTCTGATTTCATAGAGGGAAGTGGGGAGATGGGGGAGTGGGGGAGCAGGGGAGTGGGGGAGTGGGGGAATTATGAATTATGAATTATGACTGATAACTGATAACTGATAACTGATAACTGATAACTGACTCCCGACTCCCGACGGTTCAAGTCTAATTAACTGGATAAAGTGCGACGTTTCATGACCATTTCGTAGGCTTCGATAATGTCGCCTTCTTTCCAGTCATTGAATTTAGAAACACCGACACCGCACTCGAAACCGGTAGCTACTTCCCGGGCATCTTCCTTCATCCGTTTGAGGGAATCGAGAACTCCCTGATAAACAATTTCCTTGCCGCGACGCACGCGCAGGAAGCGGTTCCGCACCAGTTTACCAGATTGGACATAACAGCCCGCCACGGCCCCACGACCGACGGTGAAGACGGCGCGCACTTCGGCGAAACCGAGGTGTTCTTCCACTTCTTCGGGGTCGAGAAGACCTTCCATCGCCCCTTGAATATCATCGAGAAGCTTGTAGATGATATTGTAATCGCGGATATCGACCCCTTCCCGATCGGCGGATGCGCGCGCACCACTGGCAAGGGTGGTATTAAAGCCCACCACCACCGCACCACTAGCGGCGGCCAGATCCACATCGGTTTCGGTGATTTCCCCCGGAGAGGCGAGGAGAACGCGAATCTGCACTTCGTTTTGGGGTAACTGTTTGAGCGCACCGAGGATGGCCTCGACGGAACCTTGCACATCTGCCTTGAGGATGAGATTAAGTTCCTTGAGTTGTCCTTCTTGAGCTTGGATAGAGAGGGTGCTAAGGCTAACGCGACGGGAGGAGAGGGCCTGTTGTAAACGGGTGTTGCGTCGTTCGATCGCCCGTTGATCAGCGATTGATCGGGCCTCTTTTTCACTTTCATAGACATCGAATTCATCGCCAGCGGCCGGCACATCACTGAGACCGAGGATTTCCACGGCGAAGGAGGGGGTGGCCGCTTCGACTTTTTGACCGCGATCATCGATCATGGCCCGAATTTTGCCGAAAACGGAACCGGCGACGATGCTATCACCGACGCGGAGAGTGCCATTCTGGACGAGCAGGGTAGCCACGGGACCTTTGGTGCGATCGAGGTTAGCTTCGATGACGGTTCCCTTCGCCAAGCGGTCGGGGTTAGCGACCAATTCCTCCACTTCTGCCACCAAGAGGATCATTTCCAGCAGATTATCGAGATTTTCACCCCGCAGGGCGCTAACGGGAACCATGATCGTCTCACCGCCCCAATCTTCGGCCACCAGTCCCTGTTCGGTCAATTCCTGTTTAATCCGGTCGGGGTTAGCTGAAGGTTTATCGACTTTGTTAATCGCCACAACGATGGGGACTTCGGCAGCCCTGGCGTGACTGATTGCCTCTTTCGTTTGGGGTTGTACGCCGTCATCGGCGGCTACCACCAGCACGGCTATATCGGTGACTCTCGCCCCGCGGGCGCGCATAGCGGTAAAAGCTTCGTGGCCGGGGGTATCCAAAAAGACAATCTGTTCCGGTTTGCCGTTATGTTCCACATCGACGTGGTAAGCACCGATGTGCTGGGTGATGCCGCCTGCTTCCCCCTGGGCGACTTTGGTTTTGCGGATCGAGTCGAGGAGGGTGGTTTTACCGTGGTCAACGTGACCCATAATGGTGACGACGGGGGGACGACGCTGGAGACTTTCCCAGTCGGAGACATCGATCATTTCCGTGGTTTTGATCGCCGCCGACTGGGTGCTGGGGGTTTCCACGGCGATCTCGAAGTCCCTGGCGATCATTTCGATCGTGTCCACGTCGAGAGTTTGGGTGATATTAACCGCCATCCCTTTAAAAAATAGGGTTCTGATGATCTCAGTTTCGGGGACTTTCATCAATTCCGAGAGGTCGCGCACGGTGAGACTGCCGGTGACGACGATGCTTTCCGGGCGTTTTTCCTCTTGGGGTTCTTGGCGCTCGCTTTTCGGTCCGCCAGTGTGGGCGGTTGGTTTACTGGGCCGCTTAACTTTGACTGCTGTTGGAGTGCCGGGGGTGGCAGCCTTAGCGGTGGGCGGTTTGGGGGGACGAGCGGTGGAGAGGGTAAAACTGGGGGTATTAATTAACCCGGACAGTTCCGATTCTAGATCATCGTCATCTTCAAAGAGCGCTTGGGTGCGGCGTTTGTTTTTGCCGGCAGTTTTGGCGGTTTTGGCCGCTTTTTTTTCTTCCTCTTCTTCTTCTTCCCAGCTAGATTTTTTGGCCATGCGAGGGGGCATGGTGGGTCGTTTGAGTTTTTTGGGCCCGTCTGCTCCGAGCAATCCGGTATCTGTATCGATTTCTGTGCCATCAACACCAGATTTCTTGGTGGTATCGGTTTCCTCCTCGCTGGTAGCCGAGATTTTAGCGGGTAACCCGGGGCGAACCGGGCGCTTCAACTCCACTGTCTCCCGCACTTCCCTAGCTGGTTCCGCCAGTTTCGGGCTTTTTCCGTCGGGTTTGCGGTTGAGGGTCGGTTTTTCTGGTTTAGCCAAGCCTACCCTACGCTCAGGACTAGGGGCGTTTTCGCTCTCGCCGCGCTCGCGTTTTTCTCCCCGGGTCCTGTCGTTACTGCCAGGAGCATTTTTAGATCGGGGTTCTGGCCGGCCCGAGGCAGTTTCAGGGCGTGGTTTCGGGGTTAGGGAAGGTCGATTAGGTGGGGCGATTAAGGTGGGGGCTGCTTCTGACACTAGCGGGGTTTCGGTCGGGGTTTCTTTAACACTGGGGCTATGAGATAGCATCTCTGCTGCAGTGGCGGGAGTTTTTTCGGCCGCCTCGTCGCGCCCTGGGGGAGCAACGAGGGGTTTAACCGGGGGACGGGGGGGACTGATTAAAGTCGGTTTGGCCGAGGAACCGGCTTGACCGGGATAGCTTTCCCTTTCTTCGCCGGTTTCGGGGCGGTTGTGTTTATGCAGGGCTAAAATCTTTTGTTTTTTTTCTTCGGCAGGACTAGCCGATTCTCGCTGACCCGTGCTATTTTTACTGGTACTCGAGGCAAATCCCTTCGCAGCGATTGCTTTGATGCGTTGGGCATCCTCTTCGCTGATCGTGCTACTGTGGCTCTTGTACTCGATGTTCAACTGGTCACAGATGTCCAAAATGTCTTTGTTGTCTAGATTCAATTCTTTTGATAAATCGTAAATTCTGACTTTCGTGTTACTCATCCATTATCCCCCGGCTAAAGTGTTAGTGATCCTATAAGTTGGCTGATTTTTTGATCCTGTCAGGACTGTCCCCTTTCCATGCTAACGATTTTGTGGCTATGATCGTCAATTTTAATCCTGATTTGGACGACCTTGCCAGGCAGTCCCGAGTCGCTCTTGCAAGGATTCATAGAGCGTTTCGGGAATATTGGCTTTTAGGGCGCGTCCGAGACGATTTTTTTGTCGGGCTAGTTGCAGGCAGTTGGGCTGTGGACAGATATAGGCTGATCTTCCCATGCCTTGATCTAATTGTATCTGTCCGGACGGGTGTAGTCGGACAATTCGCCAAAAGGATTCTTTCGGGGCGAAGAGACGGCAGCTAATACAGCGTCGATAATTGACAAAGGTGTTCATTCTCGCTCTAAATCCTGCGATTCTGGGTCTTTTTCATCAGTTTTAACCTCTTGTTCGCCTTTATAGAGGGCTATATCCTTAATATCGATTTTCCAGCCCGTCAGACGGGCGGCTAGACGCACGTTCTGCCCTTCTTTGCCAATCGCTAAACTCAATTGATCCTGTGCCACCAGTACCAGTGCTTGTCTTTCTTCGGCATTAGTGAACAAAACTTGGTCGATACGGGCGGGACTAAGGGCATTGGCGATGTAGGTGGCGGGGTCTGGAGACCAACGAATCACGTCGATTTTTTCGCCCCGCAATTCGTTAACCACGGCTTGAATCCGCGAACCTCTGGCCCCAATACAGGCCCCAACCGGATCCACGTCTCTCTCTAAGGTATCGACGGCGATTTTTGTCCGCGAACCAACGTGACGGGAGGGGGGATTGGCTTCCCGGGCGACAGCAACAATACGCACGATTTCCTCCTCGATTTCGGGAACTTCGTTGGCGAACAAATATACTACCAAACCCGCCGCCGCTCTGGAAACGATTAATTGCGGGCCGCGGTGAGAACCTTCCAGGACTTTTTTGAGCAGCACTTTAAAGGTGGCGTTAGCGCGATAATTATCGTTGGGCAGCTGTTCCCGTTTGGGTAGTTCTGCTTCCACTTCCGGTTGACCGTAGGTGCTTTGTACCATGACAATAGCGGCCTGTCTTTCAAAACGGACGACCCGGGCCTGTAAAACCGTTCCTTCCAGATCTTGGAACTCCTCTTGAATCAATTTGCGTTGGTTATCCCGCAGTTTTTGCAGTAAAACCTGTTTAGTTTGAATCGCCGCCATGCGACCAAATTCTTTTTGGTCGGGGGTGACATCAAGAACTACTTCATCCCCTAACTGGGCCTCGTCGGCCACTTCTTGCACTTCTTTAAGACCGATGTGATGGTCGGGATTGGTCACTTCTTCCACAATAGTTTTAGTAGAAAGGATGCGAAAGCCTTCTTCTTCTACGTCTAATTCCACATCAAAGTTATTGAAATAATCTTCATGGAATTGAGCAGCTTTTTCTAAACTTTGGGCGCGTCGATAACGTTCGTAACCCTTGATAAGTGCTTCACGCAAAGCCTCCTGTACGGCATTTTTGGGCAGATTATGTCGTTGGCTAATTTCTTCGAGCATTATTTTTAAACCAGGCAAATTAACAGTAGCCATAATTATTTTTTCTCCTTACTTTTGAGTTATTAGTTTTTTAGCCATTAGCCTTGTATCAGTTATCAGTTATCAGTTATCAGTTATCAGATGTAAGTTTTAAGTTAATCAGTTAGTTATTTATTTAGGTTCTTCGTTACTTGGCATGGTTCGATAGGGGAGCATAAATCGACTAAATCCTTATCTGGTAAGAGACTTAATTGATTAGTTCGCTCTAGATCAAAAACAATTGACAAAAATCGCCAAATGCCTTTCTATATAAGGGTTACATCCCTTATAACCCCCGTCTATTGCATAACACAAACCGAAGAGCCTTTATTTATCTTCATCTTTATCCCTGATTACTGATTACTGATTACTGATTACTGATTACTGATTACTGATTACTGATTACTGATTACTGTTTACTGATCACTGATTATTGCGCTGCTCATCTAAACGGACGCTGATGACGGTAGTGCGATCGATGCTCAGGGAGCGACCTTTTTGGTTAAGATAAATAGATTGCTCATCTCTACCTTGCAGTTTTCCGCGCCATTCTTGCGGTTTTCCTTGGCTATCCTGGCCGGTAACGATGACGGGAAAACCTTTAAAAGACTGAAATTCGCGCTCACTGCTCAGTTGTCGAGAAATGCCGGGGCTAGATATTTCTAAAACGTAGGCCCCGGGTAAGATTTCTTGACTGTCGAGGGCGGTTTCTAAGGCCCGACTCATCTGCTCACAGTCCTCTAAACCGGTATCTCCCGCAAGATTGCGAATATCGACGCGCAGGACGGGAGGCCTTTTATTGGTTTGGAAAACGATATCGACCACTTCTAGCCCCAAGTTTTCAGCGATAGGGATGGCTAGGTGCAGCAGGTCGGGGATGAGCGGATGGGTCATGATTTAGACAATAAAAAAAGCGGGCGAAACCCACTTCCCTAAACTGTTAGTGATTGGGATAGGCAGTTGTTAGACCACCTAGCTGAATACAGTATAGCAAAAAACCGTCATCGCTATTTGCCCCCGGGGTCGTGCCTGGGGGAAAACAGAACAGTGGTCACGATCGAGTCGATCTGTCACAATGAATACAGGGTAACTAGATATAGAGTCAATTATGGATCAAAAATCTCCACTCACCGTAGTTAGAGCCAAGCCAGCTAAGAATCGTGGTCGTCGGCCAGTATGGAAAGGGATTGTCACCACTTGGATGATTCTGCAAACCTTTGGCCATGTCACTCCTGCTTGGAGTCAAAAAAACCAAAATACCCTCACCTACGGTGAATTGTTAGAGAAGATCGAGCAAGGAAAGGTAAAAAAGGTCGAAATCAATCCTTCTTTGCAGCAGGCAGCAGTTACCCTCGTCGGTCAAACGGACAAGGATCCCCCGAAAGAAGTCAATTTATTTGACCAAAATCCCGAATTAATCAAGAAACTCGATGCTAAAAAAATTGAGTACGGCATTCTCCCCAGCACTGACAATTCGGCCTTGATCAATGTTCTCACTAACCTGTTAGTGATTATTATCGTCTTGGGATTATTGGTGTTTATTATCCGTCGTTCTGCCAATGCTTCCGGTCAAGCGATGAACTTCGGTAAATCAAGGGCGCGGTTTCAGATGGAGGCGAAAACTGGCATAGAATTCAATGATGTGGAGGGTGTGGATGAGGCCAAGGAAGATCTACAGGAAGTGGTGACATTCCTCAAACAACCGGAAAAATTTACGGCTATTGGCGCAAAAATCCCCAAAGGAGTCCTGTTAATCGGGCCACCGGGGACGGGGAAAACTTTACTGGCTAAAGCGATCGCGGGAGAGGCGGGAGTGCCTTTTTTCAGCATCTCCGGGTCGGAATTTGTGGAGATGTTTGTCGGGGTTGGTGCGTCGCGAGTGCGAGATCTGTTCCGAAAAGCCCAGGAAAATGCCCCTTGTTTGGTTTTTATCGATGAAATTGATGCCGTTGGTCGTCAAAGAGGGATCGGTTATGGGGGAGGTAATGATGAACGGGAACAAACCCTGAACCAATTATTGACGGAAATGGACGGTTTTGAGGGAAATACCGGCATTATCGTCATTGCCGCCACCAACCGCCCCGATGTTTTGGATTCGGCCCTGCTGCGTCCGGGTCGTTTTGATCGACAGGTAGTGGTGGATTATCCGGATTTTAAGGGACGTTTGGGCATTTTGGAGGTCCATTCTCGCGATAAAAAGGTGGCTGCCGATGTTACTCTGGAGGCGATCGCCCGTCGCACCCCTGGTTTTACTGGGGCAGATTTGGCTAATATGCTCAACGAAGCGGCGATTTTTACCGCTAGAAGACGGAAAGAGGCGATTACCATGGCGGAAGTCAACGATGCGATCGATCGGATTGTGGCCGGTATGGAAGGGCGCGCTTTAGTGGATAGTAAAGCCAAGCGTTTGATCGCCTATCACGAAGTCGGTCATGCGATTGTCGCTAGTCTCTGTCCCGGCCACGATCAGGTGGAAAAAGTCACCCTGATTCCCCGGGGTCAAGCGCAGGGGTTAACTTGGTTCACTCCCGATGAAGAACAGGGTTTAACCAGTCGTTCCCAGTTATTAGCCCGAATTGCGGGATTATTAGGGGGACGAGTGGCGGAGGAATGTGTCTTCGGTGAGGATGAAGTGACCACCGGGGCCGGTAATGATATTGAAAAAATTACCTATCTGGCCCGACAGATGGTAACGCGTCTGGGAATGTCGGAATTGGGATTGATTGCCCTAGAGGAGGAGGGCAATTCCTATCTCGGTGGTGCTGCTGCTGGTTATCATGCCGACCATTCTTTCGCGATGATGGCGAAAATTGATGCACAGGTACGGGAACTTGTCAAGCAATGCCACGATTTAGCAACAAAACTTATCCTTGACAATCGTGTGGCGATTGATCGCTTGGTGGATATACTGATTGAACAGGAAACCATTGACGGCGACGAATTCCGGCGTTTATTGACGGAATTTCAGCAACAAGCGGATCGGTCAATGGTGACTACGGTTTAATTTTCCCTTCGTCTCCTCGCTTCGATTAAGTGGTTAGGAGACGATTTCAGCAGAAAATCTGCTAATCAGTCGGACAAAGCCAGAATTAACGACTAACATTGTGAGCGGGGATTTTACTCATGGAATGGCCGTTATGATTGCCTTTGGTGGAAGCAATAATATTAGCTTCTAAAGCTGAAGTCATCTCGGCCAACATTTCTAGATTGAAACGATAGCCGACGTTGCGGACGGTTTGAATTAAATTAGGTTGTCTGGGATCGGTTTCGATTTTTTTCCGCAGAGAGAGAACATGAGTATCGATTGTCCGGGGATTATCAATTTCCTCGGGCCAAGCGCGACGCAGTAAATCGGCTCTTGATAGGGGTGTTCCCTCCGCTTGGGCTAAAACGTAGAGTAGGCTAAATTCTTGGGGCGTTAATTCGATATACTCCCCGCGAAATTGTACCCGTCTTTGGGCTAAATCTATTTTTAATTGCCCATAATCCAAGTGTAGGGGAGCAGCCCTACTGCCTAAACGACGGGTTAACACTTCTACCCTAGCCATAAATTCTTGCATTCCAAAGGGCTTTTTCAGGTAGTCGTCGGCCCCGGCTTTTAAACCATTGACCACATCTTTTTCGCCATTGCGGGCCGAGAGAATCAGTATTAAAGACTGTTTTTGTTGATAAAGCCAACGGCAGAGTTCGATCCCATCCCCATCTGGCAAGTCGGAATCGATAATTGCTAAGGTTGGTTGACGATGAAGGAAAGCTTGACGCGCACTTTGCAGGGTTGCCGATTGATTAACCAAATAACCGGCCTGTTGCAGATGCCAAGCTAATAGCGATCGCAAGTGCGGGTTGCCCTCAACAATAGAAATATGGATCGATACCACTTGAGTTTCTGCCCCATTACTGCACAGATTGACACATTGTCAGGGTATCAGAATTAATGTCAAGATGTTGTAACAATCGTAACATTCGTCAGGAGTCAGGAGTCAGGAGTCAGGAGTCAGGAGTCAGGAGATTATTTTTATACTAAATCTGGTTATTAAAAACTGATTATTTAGGGGTTGCCGAAAAAATCTAAAAACCTTGTTGGGTAAAACTTTTAGACTTTTTGGTTTCCAAAAAGTACCAGATCTGGGAGTGATCGGGGGGAAAATTCCGGGACTTTTTCCCTGAAAATTAGGTAATTGACCCCCTCAAAATCGCTAAAACCCTACACCCTACACCCTACACCCTACACCCTGCCCCCACCGAAAAGCTTTTTGCCGCAAACCCTACTTATGCTCAAAAAAAACTCGTTTACTTTTGCGTAAACGAGTTGACTTTCCATGATATGATTAATAGTCCTGAGAATTATTTGGCAACTGCTACCGGTGCTTTGACGGGCTGTGGCTGGGGCTGCAGGTCGCGCAAACTTGGGAAAAGGAAGTGGTTTTCCTCCACATATTGCGCTCCAAACAGTCCTTTTTCAGCCCAGAAATAGCGATCGGTTGTATGCTCGTTACGCTTAACAATCAATAAAGCTGGTGGGCTAATGCCTATAGCTTGAATATACTTACGCGCCGCAGTTACGGGTTTATCTTCGCCACTTTCAATACTATACTGGGGTATAAGTTCAAGTATCTTACGTCCTTCTTGACGACGGCGACTTTTACGTTTCCGTTTTCTGGCCAACCCAATTACCTCCTGTTTTGGCTAATCGTTGTAATGATAGTTACAAAAGCCGTAGCAATTATATCCGTTCTAGACCAAGAAATCAAGTGTCTCTCACAAACCCAATTACAGACAAGTTTGACTAGAAGCTAGACTGAGACTAGGTTTAAGTTTTTGTAACAAAAACATACCTCTAAATCCCGATACAAAACTTATTATTCTTAAACTTTTTTTAATATATAGCGTTTCCTAAGCTAGTGAGGTACACCTATTTTTCTTCCCTTTTGCCTTCTGCCTCTTGCCTTTTGCCTAAAACCCATCACTTTTGTACCTCAGCAGACTGAAAAACGCTATAGAAAATAGTGACCAAACCCTTGTCCTAATTGCTTTTTGCTGGCTGCCCTCGACCCAAGAGGATGGCCATTCTCTCCTGTGTAAACCGGGAAACAAAACTCGCAACCCTAGCTGTATCTAGGTTTTCTGATTTTTTACTTTTTACTTTCTTGGTATGCCCTTCTCCTCCCCCTCCCGGACTCCCCTGAGTGATGATTTTATTGCCCTGTGTCAGGCACAGATGGAACTTTTGCGAGAGCAAATGGCAACGGACAGAAGTGCGGTTTATTTAACTGAACCTTTATCGAGTAATTTAATTCCAGTCGTTGTTTATCCGCCTTTTAATCCCCCTTCTCCCCAAAAAAAGCCGCTTTCCTTACAACCCGGGCAACCGGCGGCAGACTTGTTAACTGCGGTTAAGTTAGAAGATTTATCCCACCTCTGGGGTAATCAGGAGACCGTCAGCAGTCATCGCTTGTTTTTACCCTTAATGTATGAAGAGGGCATGATCGGATTATTGGTGACAACCAGAGAAAAACGACCTTGGCAAAGTTGGGAATTAACCCGGATGGAAAAAATCACCCAAACCCTCGCTTTGGCCTGTGTACTCGATCGCCAATTAGGAGAAGAACGTTATTATCGACAATGGCAACGTCAGCGCCTCGATACCTTTCTCCATCAAATCCGCAATCCCCTCACCGCTTTAAAAACCTTTGGTAAACTTCTGCTCAAAAGGCTTTTAGCCGAAGAAGGTAACGATCCCGCCATTACTGGTATTCTGAGGGAAAGCGATCGAGTTCGGGACTTAATTGCCGAATTTGAGGCACAAATTCAGCAAGAAAGCGAAAATTACCCCACCGTCGATATTCCTCTCCTGCAAGAGCAATCTTCCCCCACCGCCTTTCTCTTGCCTGCTGGCAGCGGCCAACTAACTCCGATCGATCTCCATGATATTCTCGATCCGCTGCTCCTTTCGGCCCAGGCCGTAGCCAAAGAGAGAAATCTCAGTCTAGAAACGATTCACGGGGAAGACATACCACTTATTTGCGCCAATATCCCCGGTTTGCGGGAAGTATTCAGCAATTTAATTGATAATGCCCTCAAATATACTCCTGCTGGCGGAAAAGTCACCGTCGAGGTGCAGAATGTTAAGAATAGTGTAGAAATTGTTTTTAAAGACACGGGTTATGGTATAGCGAGGAGCGATCAAGAAAGAATTTTTCAACGTCACTACCGGGGAGTGCAAGCAGGGGGAGATATACCCGGTACAGGATTGGGTTTAGCGATCGCAAAAGAATTAATTACCAGCATGGGGGGGACGATTGAATTTATCAGTCCCAATCCCGAGCAAACAAGTTCCCCCTACCCCGGCACGGTTTTTCGGGTTCATATACCAGTTATACCCGATGATAACCTCAGTATAGAGGGATGATCTGGTCGTCAATTCTGCCTATTTTCTCGATCGGGAGATTCCTGGGGCGATCGGTTAAAATATATGGAAAATATCAGTGTCAATGGTAACTTGGCTGTGAACCAAAGAATTAACAGTAGCTAGAGACAATCAATTACACACATCTAAGTAACTCTTGCCTTTTGCCCCTTGCATGAGTGCCTATCCTAACCAAGAAGTTAATTTTGTCCTATTACTTAAATTATGCCGACTATCGAACAATTAGAACCCGCTAATAAGGCCGATGTGGTAGTATATATGCCCTACTATGCCAAGGACAAACATAGTATCCTGCCCTATGCGATCGCTTTGTATCAAGCAGGATCTTTAGAAGGTCGTCGTCGCATAGAAAACAGTCAAGGGATTCCCTTTGTGGCGTCTTGGTATGTATCAAAATTGCCCTCGGAATTGACCCGTTGTCGTTTACAATTTGAAGGACAGGCCGACCTAAGCTATGAGATGACGATTATTAACGCCGAGTTGATCGAATATCTCATCGATGCGATTAAAACCTTTAAGCAGCTAGGTTCAGCCGACTTTTCGCAGGGATTTTATCGGAAACTGCTGCGATTTGAAGAATAAAAGTCGGGATTTTACGGGTTAAAAAGGAGCAAATCGTGGCGAAATCAGCCAAATCTATACTCATCTCTTCCCTGGAACCCCTCAGTGGTAAATCGGGAACTATCGTCGGTTTAGCGCATCTCTTGCGGCAAAAAGGCCTAGAGATAAGTTACGGCAAACCAGTGGGCAATTGTCCGGGCTACGTCGATGGGCAATTGGTCGATGAGGATGTAGAATTTATCCGGCAATTACTAGAATTATCCCCCGATCAGCTGCGTTTACCCCTGATCTATACGGATATGGATTCCGTTGCTAAACGTCTGCAAGGTGCAGATAAACAGGACTACGGCAATATTCTTGCTGGCTATCTCGATCGGGTTAACAGTGATATTACCCTCCTCGAAGGGCCGGGGACTCTCTGGGAAGGGAGTATTTTTCAGTTATCGATGGGGGAGATGGCCAAAATTCTCCAGACTCCGGTCCTATTGGTGGCCCGCTATAGTTCTCCCCTGATTGCCGATAGTCTGCTGAAAGCGCAACAGGAATTAAATAATCAGCTGCTGGGGGTAGTAATTAGCGATATCCCCACCGATCATTGGGATGAAGTACAATCTCTCCTTAAACCCTATCTCGCTGGCCAAGGTGTGGAAGTTTTAGGACTGTTACCCGCTAGTAAACTGCTGCGCAGTATTAGTGTTCGGGAAATTGTCCATCTTTTAGAGGCCAAAGTATTATGTCGGCCCGATCGTTTGGATTGGATGGTAGAAAGTTTAGCGATCGGGGCAATGAATGTCAACGCCGCTTTAGAATATTTTCGCAAGGGGGAAAATATGGCTGTGATTACGGGTGGCGATCGCACAGACCTACAGTTAGCTGCCCTAGAAACTTCCACCACCTGTTTAATCTTAACCGGTTCTATATCTCCAGATCCCCTGATTTTAGGCCGGGCCGAGGATTTAGAAGTACCGATTCTCTCGGTAAATTTAGATACTCTCACCACCGTGGAAATCGTCGATCAGGCCTTCGGGAAGATTCGCTTACAGGAACAGGTAAAAGTCGCTTGTATTCGAGAATTAATGGAGGAATATTTCCAGATCGATCGCCTGTTAGAAAAGTTAACAACAGGGGGGTAATTTCTCCCCGGCTGCCGAGAATTTCATTGGAAACCCCTTCATGAGTCTATCATCCTCCCCTGTGTCCCCTCCGGTCAAAGAAAATGACTGGAGATTATTATTAAGGTTACTTCCCTACGCAAAAAAGCAAAAAGCCCTGCTATTTTGGTCATTAATACTTCTTTTTCCCCTATCTCTCACAGGGGCGATCCAACCCTTAATTATCGGTCAAGCGGTCTCCCTTTTGCAAAAGGAACAAACTTGGGATTTTTTGGCTCGAATGCCCTTAACAGCAGCCATTAATACCCTAATTATTATCCTCTCGGCTTCGATTATTTTACGACTGATTTTAGGGACAATGCAAGGTTATCTAGTGCAGAAAGTCGGTCAGTCAATTACTGCTAATGTTCGGGAAGATTTATTTACCCATGTCACCTCCCTTTCCTCCAGTTTTTTTGATCGCTCTCCCGTGGGACGTTTAGTCACTCGTTTAACCAGCGATGTGGAAGCATTAGGAGAAGTTTTTGCTAGTGGGGCGATCGGAGTTGTCAGTGATTTGGTCAATATTTTAGTTATTATCATCACCATGTTTACCCTGCAATGGCAATTAGCTCTATTGTTGGTGTTGATGTTATTTCCCGTCACTGCTTTAATTATCTTTTTTCAAAAACAATACCGCATCGCTAACTATCAAGTACGCGAGGAATTATCAAAACTTAATGCCCAATTACAGGAAAATATAGTCGGAGTTAATATTGTTCAATTATTTCGCCGCGAACGCTTTAATGCTGAAATGTTTCGCACTATCAATACTCACTATCGTCAATCCCTAGATAAAACAATTTTTTATGATTCTGCTGTCTCGGCCACTTTGGAATGGATCGGATTAATTGCCGTGGGAGGAGTATTATGGTTAGGCGGGATTTTTATTCTCCAGAAAACCATTGATTTTGGGGTTTTATCAGCTTTTATTTTATTCTCCCAACGTCTCTTTAATCCCCTACGTCAGTTTGCCGAAAAATTTACTATGTTTCAATCGGGTTTTACTGCTATAGAACGAATTGGTGAATTAATTAGTATTCCCATTGAAATCACCGATTCTAACAATTATAAAGAGATTTACTTCCCAGAAAAACGTCAAACTGGCGAGATTATTTTTGAGAATGTTTGGTTTGGTTATAAACCCGATGAATATATTATCAAAGGTCTCAATTTTACCATTCATCCAGGGGAAAAAGTCGCTTTAGTTGGTCCCACCGGTGCGGGAAAAAGTTCGATTATTCGTCTTCTCAGTCGTCTTTACGAACCAAGTAAGGGCAGAATTCTAGTGGATGGTATCGATATCCGTTATCTTCCCCAAGCGGAATTAAGACGTTATATCGGTGTCATTCTCCAAGAAACTTTTCTCTTTGCCGGAGATGTTACTCGCAATATTACTTTAGGGGAAAATTATGATTTTGAGCAAGTGAAGGCAGCCGCTAAATTAACTAATATCGATCACTTTATCGAGGAGTTACCCGATGGTTATCATACCCTTTTACGGGAACGGGGCGCAAATTTATCGGGAGGACAAAAACAATTACTCGCTTTTGCGAGAGTCGCTATTCGTAACCCCGAAATTTTAGTTTTAGATGAAGCTACCGCTAGTTTAGACGTGGGGACAGAAGTATTAATTCAAGAAGCTTTAGAACAGATTTTAGTCAATCGTACTGCTATTATTATCGCCCATCGTCTCTCCACTATTCGCGATGTCGATCGAATTCTTGTCCTTAAACGCGGGGAATTAGTCGAATCGGGAACCCATGAAGATTTATTAACCGAAGACGGCCTCTACGCTAGTTTATATAAACTGCAAATGTTAGGCACAGATAGTTAACAGTTATCAGTGATCAGTTATCAGTTATCAGTTATCAGATTAAAGTGATAAGTGATAAGTTTTAAGTTTTAAATGATATTATTCGCCGATCAATCTTCACTAATTACTGTTTACTGATTACTGTTTACTGTTTACTGTTTACTGTTTACTGATCACTGACAAATCCCCCACTTCCCACTTCTCACAATGCCTTCGCCAGAATCTGCTCCGCTAATATCACAACTGCAAAAAAAAGTCAATAGTTTAGACGTACCATTTTATGCACCAGGGCATAAGCAGGGGGAAGGAATCGGGGAAGATTTAAGTAATTTACTGGGAAAAAGCGTCTTTAAAGCCGATTTACCCGAATTACCCGACCTTGATAATTTGTTTGCCCCGACGGGGGTGATTAAAGAAGCGCAAATTTTAGCAGCCGAGACATTTGGGGCAGATAAAAGCTGGTTTTTAGTCAATGGCTCCAGTTGTGGCATTATTGCGGCGATTTTAGCCACTTGCGGCGAGGGAGATAAAATTATTTTGGCGAGAAATATTCATAAATCGGCAATTTCGGGCTTAATTCTCTCTGGGGCGCAGCCTATCTTTATCAATCCCGAATATAATCCCACTATCGATCTAAATTTAAATATAACCCCCCAATCCCTCGAAAATGCCCTGAAACTCCATCCCGACGCTAAAGCGGTGATGGTAGTCTCTCCCACCTATCAAGGGGTTTGCTGTGACTTAAAAACTATCGCCCAGATTACCGATCATTATTCTATCCCGCTGCTCGTCGATGAGGCTCACGGGGCGCATTTTGCCTTTCATCCCGATTTACCTCCGGCTGCCCTGTCTCTCGGCGCTGATATGGCTATTCAGTCCACCCATAAGGTTTTAGGGGCCTTAACTCAAGCATCGATGTTACACTTAAAAAGCGATCGCATTAGTTCCGAAAAAGTCGATCGAGCCTTACAATTAGTTCAAACCACTAGCCCTAGTTATTTGCTTCTCGCTTCCCTTGATAGTGCTAGAAAGCAAATGGCGACGCAAGGACTAGATTTACTGACCAAAACCCTCGATTTAGCCGCTTCGGCCCGAAAAGAACTCAATAAAATCCCTAATATCTCTGTTTTAGACTTTCCCCATTCTATCCCGGGTTGTCACTGGTTCGATCGCACTCGTTTAACGGTAATCGTCAAAGATTTTGGCTTAACTGGTTACGAAATAGACGATATTTTGCGAGAAAAATACGCCGTCACCGCAGAATTACCGACTTTAAGCCAACTTACTTTTATTATCTCCATCGGCAATCATCGCGAACACATTAATCGCCTAATTACTGCTTTTCAATGCCTTCAATCTCCTGACTCTACCAGTTTACCCCCCACTCCTGCCCCAGTCACGGGAAATTTGGCTATTTCTCCTAGAAAGGCTTTTTTTGCCCCTACAGAGATAGTATCCCGGAAAAATGCCCTCGATCGTCTTAGTGCTGATGTTATCTGTCCCTATCCCCCCGGTATTCCCGTTTTGATGCCGGGAGAGTTAATTTCTCAGGAAGTCCTCGACTATCTGCAAACTATTTTAGACCTCGGTGGCACGATTACTGGCGGTAGTGATGATAATTTTCAAACTTTCAGGGTTTTAAAATAATCGCAAAATTATCCGATATATTAACCGGAAAAAGGCGGTAATAGCAATGGCTCCGATGGCTGCCATCACGGCAATGATAGCAATTTCAGGAAAACTTAGGGTTCCTTGCAGTTGCGGAATTAACAGGAAGGCGAGAGTAATTGCTGCTAGAATCGGTAAATCTCTCCCTTCAATCACTTTTTTAAATAATGCCAAAACTAAGCCACCTAAGATCATAAAAGCGATGACAATTCCTACCGAGGGGACTAAACTATTTAAGGCAATTACTAATAATGTCCCCTCAAATCCTGTAAAGGCAGCATTAGCGAAAGTTTCCCCAAGAGAAAAGCGGGAAGTTTTTCTAATCACTGGAGAAGCTGGAGGGGATGGAGGAATTGGAGAAGGTGGAGGAGATGCAGGAATTGGTGAAGGTGTATTTAAAGCGGTTAAAACTTCTCCACAGGATTGAAATCTATCCAGGGGATTTGCTAGTAACATTTTATTGAATACTCGGGCTAAATCTGCACTGATGTTGGGGGCATAATTTTGCCAATTCCAGACCTGTTTTTGGGGATCGTATAGATCATCAGGATCGCGATTAGTTAAGAGCATAACACAGGTAGCTGCTAGGGCATATAAATCCGTGGATGCCGATACCTGATTGCCTAATTGTTGTTCGGGAGGGGCAAATCCTGCCGAGTAAATTGTTGTGGATTTCTCTTGTGTATTACTAGGGTTATTGGTAGCCTGTTTTACTGCCCCAAAATCGAGTAAATAGAGGCGGCCATTTTTGGATAGCATGATGTTAGATGGTTTTATATCCCGGTGAATGGAACCATTTTCATGAATAAATTTGAGGATAAGAAGTAATTCTTCGAGAATGTTTTTAACTTCACTTTCTTGAAAGGGTTTTTGTTGCTGTTGGAGAATTTCTTCTAAGTTTTTACCGTCGATATATTCCTGGGCCAGATAGAAAAATTGCTCTTCTTTTCCCGTTAATTGATTCTTGACTGTTAAAGGGAAAAAAGCATAGAGATCGGGGATTTGGGGATGTTCTCGTCCTAAATCTTCTAAAACGTGCGCTTCTTGAAAAAACAAATTTTTCGCTTTTTCTAAAGCTTGCGGACTTAAATTACCCGAAGGTTGAAATTGTTTGAGTACACATTTAGCTTTTTTGGGACTATAACGATCTAGCGCTAAAAATGCCGCCCCAAATCCTCCTTGTCCCAATAGACGTTCTGGCAAATAACGTCCCCCTAAAATTAATGGCATCCCGCAAGTAGTACAATATTTCTGCTCGATCGAGGTTAAGCGATTGCTATCGTCTAGGTCTGGGCATTGATTACGCGGTTTCGGACAGTGGGGACGCGTACAAATAACTTCCATAGTCACTGTTTCCCGTGGTACTGCTCTTAGTTTAGCTACTACCGGCAATTCGGGTTAAAATTTTTGTTCTTGAGAAAGAGTTAAAAAGAGCGTTCGTAGGCCGACACGGATTCCCATCATACTACAAGGTTAGCAGAAATTTTGGAGGTTGTCAAGTCTTTGGCTGAAAAAAATTCAGCCGGATAAGGGCGGTTATCTTCATGGTGGGGTGGGAAGTCTCGGCGCTTTTCTTAGTTGAAAGAGCGGGCCAGACGACTAACCCCAGTGTGTAATAACTGTTCCAAGCTTTGGCGATCGCTGATGGCTTGAAGATTGATCACAAAACAGGTTAAACCCAGTCCAAAGAGGATAAAAGTGGGGGCCATAACCACACCAATCATCAACCAGGTGGCGACGTGGAGAAACATGGTGAGGGCGAACAACAAAGCTAGGGAAGCAATGGGGAAGACTTGACGGGTAGGACGACCGAAATAGAGAAAAAGAACCGTTAAAAGGGTGGTTACTAAGTTAGCAGGTACTAAAAAGGCACAAATCGAGACGCAATAGTTGCGGGAAAATTCAGCGAGAGTATTAAAATCTATCATTAATATTACTTTACAATTGCCTGAGTCTTAGTACTCTCGATTGTAGCGGAAAATTTAGATGATCGGGATGAAGGTGACTAAAGGCTGTGGTGCAATAGATTTTCGAGAGGGAGCTAAAACGAGGATCGGGGTATAGATCCTCCGGTTATAATGAAATCTGGGAAAATGACACCGCCCCATCCCGAAAACTCTTACCCCTTGCTAGGTATAATTGATCGCAGGAAAAATTTTATGAGTAAATTTGTCTTTGTCACCGGGGGAGTCGTCTCCAGTATTGGGAAAGGAATTGTCGCCGCTAGTTTGGGAAGATTGTTAAAAAGTCGGGATTATTCCGTCTCAATTCTGAAATTAGACCCCTATATCAACGTGGATCCGGGTACGATGAGTCCTTTTCAACACGGAGAGGTATTTGTCACCGATGATGGGGCCGAAACCGACCTCGACCTTGGCCACTACGAACGTTTTACCGATACGGAACTATCCCGTCTCAATAGTGTGACTACTGGCTCGATTTATCAAGCGGTATTGAATAAAGAGCGCCGTGGTGCTTATATGGGGGGAACTGTGCAGGTAATTCCCCATATTACCAACGAAATCAAGGAAAGGATTCTCCGGGTGGCCAAAGATACCAACCCCGATATTGTCATCACAGAAATTGGTGGTACGGTGGGAGATATCGAATCTCTGCCTTTTTTAGAAGCAATTAGGCAATTTAGGAAGGATGTGGGCCGAAATAACGTGGTTTATATGCACGTTACCCTAATTCCTTGGATTCCGGCGGCCAAGGAGATGAAAACGAAACCGACGCAACACTCGGTCAAGGAATTAAGATCGATCGGTATTCAACCGGATGTGTTAGTCTGTCGTTGTCATCTACCCCTACAACCGGGGTTAAAAGAAAAACTCTCAGCTTTCTGTGATGTGCCGGTGGAATCGGTGATTACTGCTCAGGATGCCAGCAGTATCTACGAAGTTCCCCTCAATCTGGAAAAAGAGGGATTAGCGCAACAAACCCTAGAATTATTAAACCTGGGTCCCCGATACCCCCATCTGGAGGAGTGGGAAAATCTCATCCGACAGATGCAATCCCCCGGTCAAAAATTAGAGATAGCTATCGTCGGTAAATATGTGCAATTGGGGGACGCTTATCTCTCGGTGGTAGAGGCCTTGAAACACGCTGCTATTGCCCTTGATAGCGAGATAGAATTGCGTTGGGTAAGTGCCGAAGATGTGGATCACGATTCGGCCGAAGCTCATTTAAGCGGTGTTGACGGTATTGTTGTACCAGGTGGTTTTGGTATTAGGGGTGTGGATGGCAAAATTAAGGCGATCGAGTATGCTAGGGTCAATAATATTCCTTTCTTGGGTCTCTGTTTAGGGATGCAGTGTTCGATTATCGAATGGGGTCGCAATGTGGCCCGATTAGAAAGGGCCAATAGTTCCGAATTTGAAGAGGATACACCCAATCCAGTGATTAATTTACTGCCAGAACAGGCAGATGTGGTGGATTTAGGGGGAACAATGCGCTTAGGTCTCTATCCCTGCCGTTTAAATCCCGATAGTCTGGCTTTCTCCCTCTACGGTCAGGAGGTTATCTATGAGCGCCATCGTCACCGTTACGAGTTCAATAATGCCTATCGTAGTCTCTTTTTCGAGACTGGTTATCTGGTGAGTGGCACTTCTCCTGATGGTCGTTTGGTGGAAATTATCGAACTACCAAAACATCCTTTTTTTATTGCTACCCAATTTCACCCCGAATTTCGCTCTCGTCCCAATAAAGCTCATCCTCTCTTTTCTGGTTTCATGAAAGCGGCCCTCAAAGGTAGAGAGGAAAAGTTCTCCCTTAGTAGTCAGCATTCAGCTATTAGTTAGGGTTTGCTGGTTCTATTGGCTCAAAATCTGGTTTTTTGGGGGGAAACCCCCGAAAATTTGTCATCTTAACCCCAGTCTGGCCTAGGGTTTTCCGAATTGACGTTGATAAACCACTTCTTCCTTGCCAGATTCCAGTTTAATATCCGAGCGAGGATAGGCCACACATAACAAAGCATAGCCTTCTTTTTGCAGGTCGGGGGATAATCCCATGCCATCACCTTGTTCAACGCTACCCTGGGACAGTTGAGCGGCGCAGGTAGTACATACGCCCGTATTGCAAGAACTGGGTAAGTCAATCCCCGCATCGTAGGCTGCCTGTAGTATAGTTTGATCTTCCCTAACTTCGATCGTTTGTGTGGTTCCTAAATGGGAAATTTCTACTTTGTAGGTTGTGGTCATAGCTAATGAATGATGCTGTGAACTTCACCTATTTTATCATTCTAGATTGCGGATAGAGGAGAGAGGGGGGAAATCTTTACCTAATCAGATTTTCACCGGTCGGCAGATAATTGATTGTCATGAAAGATGATAAAATCCGAAAAAGTAGTAACTTTTTCTGGCAATTTGCCCTGTAGTTAAAACGAACAAAAGAGAGAATTTACTTCTCTCTTTTGCTCATGAAAATTATGCCAATTTTTAGATAACCGAGGGGAAGTTATTCTATTTGTAATTGGCTCTCGTGTCTTTAACCGCCGCCCAAAAAAATAGGGCTGTTAATGGTACACTTGCCGCTAGAATTAAGCTAGTGGTGGTATTGCCTAAATCCGGTTCTCCCGAACTAATTTCAAAGACACAACCCACACCAGCGATCGCTGCAATACAGGATAATAACAATAAAACGCCGCTTTTCGGGGTCATCTTCACTCCTCACCTAAATTAACTAATGCCTTTATTTTGTCACTTTCTCGACGGGTTTCACCGCTTGCACGGAAAAACCGTGTTTTTTTAATTCTTCATTGAGTGCCAAATCGTTATCTACTCTGTCCACGAACATGACACCATTAAGATGGTCCATTTCGTGTTGAATTACCCGCGCTAGTAAACCGTTAGCTTGCAGTTTTCGCGGTTTCCCCTGTTCATCTTTATAACTCACTTCGATCGCTTGGGGACGGATGACATCTAAAAACACATCGGGAATACTCAAACAACCCTCTTCCGCTTTGCACAATTCCCGACTATAACCGATAATTTGGGGATTAATCAGAATTAGGGGCGGATTTTCCGGTTTATCGTGTTCACAATCGATGACAATCAATTGTTTATTGACTGCCACTTGCGGAGCCGCTAAACCGATACCATTGGAACTATACATAGTTTGCAGCATTTCTCTGGCTAATTGGCGGATGCTGTCATCGACTTTAGCAATCCGCTTGGCCGGTTGACGCAGGACTCGATCGCCGAGATAATGCAGTTCTAAAGGGGGTTTTTCTAATTTGCGTTTTTCTACGGTAATAGTGGCGCTCATAAACTTAATTATCGATGGGATGCACAATTTTGATCTTAGTCACTGGCTCTGGGGGATTTCTCAGGAAAAGGGAGAAAAAAACCCAGACCCTTCATAAAATTTTACACTGATCACAGACAGTTCGTCCATATCAGGGGGTGGGAAGTGGGGAGTGGGGAGATTTTTCAGTTATCAGTAAGCAGTAATCAGTAATCAGTGGGGGAGTGGGGAGAAGGGAGAAAAAAGCTGATTGTAACTGGCTACTTATTAGTAATTGGCATCCCTAACCATTGGCTTAATTCTGCTGCTAACCATTCAATTTCGGGTTGACTCAGATATTCTTTTGTTTTACTGCTAATAGTATATTCTTTAGTCCCCACCCAAATAGTTAAAGCCATCGGTACATAAACTCGATCGCCATCACCATCTTTGCTATGATAACTATCAGCTTTCACCAGTTTATTAATATGTTGCCGTGCCATTTTCTTTTTGCCCGGAAGTGTCAAACCCCAAATTCGCTGAATGGCCACAATTTCTTGACTATCAATAGTGATAATTTCCTCCCCTTTGAGACAATAAATAATCTGGTAAAGCATTCCTAAACCCACAAACCAAAAAGGCACGGAAAAGAGCAGAAAAAACCAACTTATCCACAGAGGAATGGAAACTGCTCCTCCTGTCCATACTAATAAAAAAGCGTTCCAAGCGATGGCAAAAGCTCCAAGAAAAATTAATTTAGGGGTAAAACCTTCGGGAGGTAAAGATATTTTAATTTTCTCCTCGTTTTTTTGCAACTGTACCCGACTCCCTGCGGGTTTTTCAAGGTTCGAGGCAGTTAATTGCATTTCGTGGAGAGTATTTAAAGCTTGATTTGCTGCTTGTGCTGAAATAAACCTTTTTTCGAGACTAGGTTCGATTAACTGCCCTAACCAATGAACAAAAGCAGGGCTTAAATTGGCTAAATTATTTAATTGAATCTTGCCATCTTTTTGGGGTAAATCGGCGGGATGAATGCCTGTAGCTAGATAAATTAAAGTCGCTCCTAAACTGTATAAATCAGAAGCGGCAACGGTGCGACCACCGAATTGTTCTGGGGGCATATAACCGTAGGTTCCGACGATAGTTAAAGTGGCTTGTTCCTGTTGGGCAACAGTCTGGACAGAACCAAAATCAATTAAATAAACATTGCCGATACTATGACCCGATCGATCTTTTAATAAGATATTACTAGGTTTCAAATCCCGGTGGATAATTGGCGGGTTAAGTCCATGGAGATAAATTAAAATGCCTAGGATAGATTTAGCTAATTCTTGCAGCTCTAATTCACTAAATTTGCGGCCATTTTCTATCTGTTCCTTGAGAGATTTCGCCTCGATATAACTCTGAACAAGGGCAAAACCTTGATAGGTATCGGTGCGAACTTCAAAATAGTCGATATATTCAGGAATCGAGCGACAATCTAGATGTTTAAGAGTTTCGGCCTCCCGTTCAAAGAGTTTTAAATCTGTCCATTCAAAATCGGGACTGAAGATTAATAATTTGACGACAACAGTAGTACCCGTTTTTAGATCTTGGGCGAGAAAAGTGCGTCTTCCGGTTTGTTTACCTAACTGACTTTGAATTTGATATCGATCGCCTAAAATTTGCCCTGTCAGCATACAATATATTCCTAGGATAATCCTAATTCTAGGCTAATCGAGAAATTTCTCAGCCGCAAGCTAAGAAAACGGAAGTTTGACCGAATCATCAAAACTTTAGCGTCTCCCATGATAAGCTGTTGACTATCTAAATTACTCGTTAAGACTGCAGCGGAGTTGGGAGAGGGGAGCGGAGAGATAGTACAAATGCTCAGGCTGTCAACTTCAGAGCTGCCATGCAGTCTGAAGGAGTAATTAAGCTCTTTATTTTTTACAAGAGGTCTATAGTCAACCGCTTAGTGTACAAGGGAGCAGCCAGTTTAATTCCGATCGAGGTGGAGTTTCCTGATATAGTTTTAAAAGCAGTCGGTTCAAGACAAAAAGACATGGTTACTAGGGGCGAACGAGGAGTAGAAGTGAGGAAAAACGAGAGCTTTTCTCTGGCTTCCTATCTGGAGGAAAAGCGGTTGATTGTCGAGTCAGCTTTAGATAGCTCTTTAGTTATCGGCAATCCTGCCAAAATCTACGAGGCGATGCGCTATTCTCTCCTCGCCGGTGGCAAACGTCTGCGGCCGATTTTATGTCTGGCTACCTGTGAATTGATGGGGGGTTCCCTAGAGATGGCTTTACCCACCGCTTGCGCCCTGGAAATGATTCACACTATGTCATTAATTCATGACGATTTACCCGCCATGGATAACGATGATTACCGACGCGGGAAATTAACCAATCACAAGGTTTTTGGCGAAGATATCGCTATTTTAGCCGGGGATGGTCTCCTGGCCTACGCTTTCGAGTATGTGGCTACCCAGACTCGTAATGTACCTCCCCTACAGATTTTAGAGGTAATTGCCCGTTTAGGTCGCACTGTCGGGGCAGCGGGTTTGGTGGGGGGTCAGGTTTTAGACTTGGAATCCGCAGGAAAACCCGATATTTCGGCGGAAACTCTCGGTTTTATCCATACTCAGAAAACCGGGGCCCTGTTGGAGACTTCTGTGGTGTCGGGGGCAGTTTTAGCGGGGGCAAAAGCGGAAGATATAGCTAAATTAGCCCGTTACGCTCAAAATATTGGCTTGGCTTTCCAAATTATCGATGATGTTCTCGATATCACGGCGACAAAGGAGGAATTGGGCAAAACCGCCGGTAAAGATCTACAGGCAGAAAAAGCCACCTATCCTAGTCTCTGGGGGATAGAAGTGTCCCGCCAGCAAGCTCAACAGTTGATAGATAGTGCCATCGGTGAATTGAGTGGCTACGATGAGGCCGCTGAACCTTTACGGGCCATCGCCGAGTATATTGTTAATCGTAAAAATTAAATTAAACGAATGAGATTATGCAGGACTTCGAGCAGGTGTTACACAATCAAATACTGCTAGTCTCTCTTTTAGCTTGTTTCACTGCCCAGGGACTAAAAGCACTGATTGAGTTAATCCGGGATGGTAAGGTGAGTCTGCGCTATCTAGTCTCGTCGGGAGGAATGCCTAGCGCTCACTCGGCGCTGGTGGGGGCCTTGGCTACTGGGGTAGGATTACAGATGGGTTGGTCTAGTCCCGAATTTGCGATCGCCGCGCTTTTTGCAGTTATTGTTATGTATGATGCGGCTGGAGTGCGTCAGGCAGCAGGAAAACAGGCCCGGATTCTCAATCAAATTATCGATGAAATGTTCCAGGAGGGCAAGGAATTTAACGAGGAACGTTTAAAAGAATTAATTGGTCATACTCCTTTTCAAGTGCTGGTCGGTTTAAGTTTAGGTATCGGTATCGCCCTGGTGATGCTCTGTCATTAATTGAGGTGTTTTCTGGGGTTGAGATAAACTAGATTTAATAACTGAAAATCCGGGGTAATCACCCATACACTCATCTCTTTTTTTCAATATTGCTAATGATCGTGCACTTTCTAAAGCTCGATCAGAAAAATACTTAGGGCGAATCGGATGTTCTAAAATTGTTACTATTCCCCTTTCTACAGTCTTAATAACTTCAGAAA
>NZ_SFBZ01000167.1:0-3492 GCF_007095495.1 Microcystis sp. M_QC_C_20170808_M9Col
TCACTTATCATTTTCGTTATTTAGGTCATATATGGTAAATATGACTTATCTTTTTTTGGAGTCTGTGTCTGTATTTTATGCTACATAAGCTTTTCAGCTTGCTTGTCCCCCTGTCAGTCTTAGCAGGATTACCGATCACCGATCTTTTATCTCGTCGTATTGGGTTAGATCCGTTTTTAGTGCTTAACCTTTTTCTGCCGATTCTGATTTTTGAAGCGGCGATTAATACCGATATCAGCCGTCTTCGCAGTACCTTTAAACCGATCGCACTGCTGGCAGGACCCGGCTCGGTTTTTTCTGCGGCGATTATTGCCGTTTTGGTAAAATTCGGGCTGGGGCTAGATTGGATTCCCGCCTTACTGGTGGGAGTGATTCTAGCAAACACCGATACTGTCTCGATGATTGCCGTCTTTAAAGAAATTCGGGTTCCCTCTAGGCTCTCCACTATTGTGGAAGGGGAAACACTATTTAATGATGCAGCCGCACTCGTCACCTTCAATTTGCTCTTGGTGATTTACGCGACTGGAACCATCAGCACCACACAAGTCATCAAGGAAGTGTTGATCGTTGCTCTGGGTGGGGGATTAGTGGGCGCTGTCCTAGGCTATCTGTGTCTGCCCATCTATGTGCGCTTACGGGAGCCGCTGAGTAGTCTGTTGCTTACGGTTGCGCTTGCCTTGGGAGCTTTTCAACTCGGGCAGTTTTTGGGTGTATCGGGAGCGGTAGCGGTAGTTATTGCCGGACTTGTCTTTGGTAACTTGGGGCTGCCTCGCAGCGCCTCTGCATCCGATCGCATTACCCTGATCAGTTTTTGGGAATACGCCGGTTTTATCGTCAATACCTTTATTTTTCTGCTCATTGGCATTGAAATCAACCCCTTGACCCTATGGCAAACCTTGCCATCGATTGTGCTGGTCATTTTGGCTTATCAATTGGGGCGTATTCTGTCAGTGTATTCTTTACTATGGGTACTTCGCTGGATTGATCGACCGATCCCCTTGCGCTGGCAACATATTCTGATTTTGGGCAACATCAAGGGTTCCCTCTCCATGGCCCTAGCGGTTGCTATTCCTTTGACTCTAACAGGACGGGAATTGATCATCGAGCTAGTCTTTGGGGCTGTGTTATTTTCTCTGGTCATCCAAGGATTAGCCTTACCCTGGCTAATTAAAAAGCTCGATATTAGTCAGGTTTCGGCAGTAACACGGGAGATTGGACAGTTACAGCTGCAGTTGATCGCGTCGAAAGCGGCACAAGATGAGTTAGCCAATTTACTGAAATCCGGCGTTTTACCGAAAGCAGTGTACGAAGAACTGTGGGCATCTTATCAGGCAAAAGTGGCGGTATCGGAACGGGTGCTGCGGGATGCTTATAATCAGTCTCGATCGGGGCAAATGGAGCCTAACAACGGTCAACTAGATGCCATTCGACGACGATTGTTCCTCGCTGAGAAGGCAGCCTTGAGCGATGCACTTCGCAAACGCATTGTACCAGAAAATTTAGTACAATCTTACGTTAAAGGTTTGGATGAGAAACTTCTATCGTTGGACGATGATTAGTTTGAATGCCGAGGTAATCGATCATCGGTTTGACGTATTCCGGACGAGTGACCACCAGAATAGTTGAGTCTGCTTCTAGGACGGTATTCCCGTTGGGAATCTCTAAACTGGCAGAAGCGTGACACTGATAGCCAATAATCAGCGAACCGGTCGGAAAGTTGGCATCTTGAGCGATTTGGGCAACGGTACGCCCAGCTACATAACAATCCCTGGGGACCGGCAGCTTTAGCACCTCCACTTGCCCCTGTTCAAAGTGCATCATCGATTCTACTTCGGGGTATTCGATCGCATTGGCCATGGTGGCAACGGCTAAATCAATCGTGCTGATGATGTGACTAGCTCCAGCAAGACGATAGGCTTCAAGAAATTCGCGATCGCACATTCTCACCACAATATGGGAAATGCCATAACTTCTAGACAGGGTGACTAGGGCTAGATTCATGGCATCGTCTCTCAGGGCGGCAACAACCGCTTTAGCTTGTTGAATCCCCGCCTCCAGCAGAACTTTTGTGCTGACAGCACTCCCCTCAAAGGCCATGACACCAATTTTTTCCCGGGCAAACCGACAGGCTAAAGGGTCCAGATCAACGATGGCTACGGTGTGTCCCAAGTCTAAAAGTTGTTGGGCTAAACCTAGCCCCACCATTCCCGCCCCACCAATTAAAACGTACATAGCGGCTCTTTACTTAACAAAATACTGCCTAAGTAGGTAGGCGTTAAAAATTATCAGATGCCCCCCTTATTCAGGGGGATCCCCCCGCCTATCGGCACCCCCCTTATCAAGGGGGGCAGGGGGGATCGAACCTAAAATCCATTTTAAATTTAATTATAACCAGCTACTTAATTAAGTGGTTTCAATTAGATTATAACCAGCTACTTACCCCAAAAATCTCCACAGAAAACATCAAATAAATTTATTTTGATCAATTCAAATACCAGAAAAAACAACTCTAGCAGTTATCTTAAGGGTGAGGTAGAACAGATAGAGATGATGCTAAATCCCGTCATTTCGTCCATACCACAATTCGGGCATTTTGTCAAAAAAATTTTGACTTTGCAACAAAACTACACAAAAATTAGATCAACGTTGTTGGGGAAAAAAGGGATAATTGGCGAAAGTGTTTGGTTTGGCTAAAAGGGAAAGTCTAGATTTAGCAATGGTTTCAAGGCAAGCTAGACCTTAAAAATTCCAAAAAAGACAAAAGAAACCCACCATAGCATAATGCAAAATTATACCAGAATCGCTGGAAGTATTGCTATCTCGTAAATAAATAGAAATTATTCTCAATAAATTCTTAAGTAAAAATAAATATTACTAATTGTAAATTTAAATATTTTTAAGTATTGAAGGTGTTTGTATATAGAATACTTATCATTTTGCCCCGATTGCCTCTAACTTTTCCCTTCCCACAGCAATCACCGGGTAAATAGAAAATTTCTCACTCTTTCTCCTAGAGATGAAGTACAGAGTAATCCTTACTCATCAAGTATTTTAGCGACAATAACTAACCTCATCTCTCTGAGAAAGGCTGTAGCGAAAGAAAATCTGATCAGTGGGAGCGTTACTTTTCATGCTTCCTAAATTTTATGCGAAGTTGTCGGGTTTCCTCGATCAAACTGTTCTAGGTTTGGGAAATGGAGTCAAGATAGAGAGTATCCGGACAGATATCTTGTTCGTTCGGCCAAGTTACCGTACCATCTAAAATTTTTACTTGATTAAAATACTGTTTGTTTTTAAGTTCTTGAAAGATGCCAAAATCGAGCAGTGGTGAACAATCATAAATTTTCTTTTCTTCATTAGTAAAGATGAGTTGGGCCAATTCAAGTCTGAATTGCATCACTGTCTGATCTACCTTTATAGAATACCTCATTCGGGGTACGATAGTCAAGACATTTTCGAGGACGATTGTTAATCAAGTTTACGGCTATTTCC